>CAZBSR010000064.1:0-7574 GCA_964494575.1 uncultured Methylophilaceae bacterium
GATGTCATTCAATATCCATTCCTGATGCCCCACTTCTTCCTCTATATATTCAGCCACAGCCTCGCGCAACCATTCATGGCTTTCGGGCAAGCGCGAACCGCAGGCCATTAATAGCGGAACTGTATGTTTGACGTGATGGTAGGCTTCAGCCAGGAACGCTACATAAGCTTCTCTGCTTACGTGTCCGGAAGCACCTGCACGGATCAGAGGCAGGCTGAATAATTGCTGGCGCTCATTTTCGGTAGCGCTTAACAGAGCCTCATAAAATGGCATTGTTCACTCTTCCATCATGCATTTCTTCATACATTGCGTTGATCCTCGATTGGTAATTTTTCAAAATGGCCTGGCGGCGCAAGCGCCCATTCGCTGTGAGTTCGGCATTCTGTGGGGAAAAAGGCGCATCGGCAAAAAACCAGCTTCTGACGCGAGCGTAGTCCGGCAAGTCCTGATTGGTTTCTGCGATAGCCCGATCAATAGCCTCCGAAACAGCATTTCGAGCGGGGCAAATAATGGCGATATTCCAAGGGCGCGCCTCGCCGAACACGGCGGCCTGTGCAATCACGGGCGAAAGTGTCAATTCTCGCTCTACCCATTCCGGTGCTACATTGCGGCCAAAGGATGTAATGAATACGTTCTTTTTGCGTCCGGTAACATATAAAAATCCTTCGCCATCCTGGTAGCCCAGATCACCTGTAGGCCAGAAGTCGGGGACTGCATCATTTTCACTGCCGGTGTATCCCGACAAATTAGAGCCGGCAACGAGTATCTCCCCATCTTCTGCCACCCGGATAGCGACATGCGGCAGTGGTTTACCCACACTTCCCGGCTTGCGCGAGCTTCGCGTATTGAGCGCCACTACGGAAGCGCACTCTGACAAACCATAGCCTTCATACACATGTAAACCGACCGCCTCTGCTCTTTTTAGCAAGCGGGGTGCGACTGAAGCACCACCCACTGCAATAAATCTCAGATGCTGAAGTTGGGGCTGTCCAGCCTCCATCAGCGTCACAAGCGCACCGAGCAATTCTGGTGTGAGTACGGCAGTAGTGGCATTTGACTCGCGTAATACTGCCATCATTTGCGACGGATCCAGACCGGCAGCGCCGCTCAAACCAGTCTTTGCTGAAGGCAGCAATATGGCTGTTGCACCAGCGAGCAAGGGAACATAGACCCCGGCAACATTTTCCAATAAGGTTGAAAGTGGCAACACGCTCAAGTGGCGATCCCTGAAGGATGCTTCGGTCACTTGCAACAATGATGCGGCCACCTGATGTAGTGCAATCTCACTCAAACAAACACCCTTTGGCGTACCTGTAGTGCCGGAGGTATATGTAATTTTTGCCGTGCCCCGGGGCAGGTTGGACGCGCCGCTTGCCTGCAGAATAAATTCGGTAAGTATTTTCTCGCCCACCTGATAATGCTTTTCATGTTCCACTATTTTGCCGTGCGCGCTAAACATCTCCCGGAACAAAATAGGCTGATCACTGATAACAACGTCAATGCCAGCATCATCAATTGCATGGATCAATTGCTCGGCAGAAAAAAAATACGGTAGGGGCACTACCGGTACGCCCAGACTCATGGCGGCCAGATCAACCACCGCCCACGCCGGATCATTGTCCATAGCCATGCCTAGAACGCTGGGCCGGGCCTGATTAATCCTGTGCGCCGCATCCTCTACGGAACGTGCAAGCTCGAAGTAGCTCAAACTGCCATGAGCACCCTGTAGAGCACATTGCTCGGGCATAGCCAAAGAGAAGCGGTCGATTGCATTCAATAGCGCAGCAGCTATGCCGACCTGAGCGCCTTTCAATTCAAACACCACTCGTCATCGCTTGAGGCGCCCGGCGGATAGCCATAATTTGGGGGTTTTCATCATAGTAACTTCCCCAGGCAGGACGCTCGTGCTCTGGCAAGCAAGAGATATTGGCATCGCCCAGCTTTTCAATGTGCATGTTGAGTTTTATGAGGGAGTTACGTAATGCTGGAATACCGGTAAATACGGCCCATTCTGAATTGGTGCCATGTAGATAGACACTTACGCTGGCCAGCAGGCTGCGTGCGCTTGCCGGTTCGGCTACTGCCAAATTCCCTACCTCCAGAACGCTTTCCCGCAAAACGCTTTCATGGGAATACCGCGCCAATGCAGTTTCAATCGGAGCGTCCAGGTAATTTTCCAGAAACAGCTTGCCATGATGGGCGTGGCGCAATCCACAAACAGCCAGTAGCTCGCCACTCACATCCCGCAGACTCATGAGCTGCGGCATAAAACTATGGATATCCGCACCATAAGTGCGTCTGAATATATTGTGGATAAACTGCTCCAGCTCTTGCCGGTCTTCAGCTTCTGGGGTGGATATTGCGGTAGTAATCAGCCGGGGGCTATGAAGATGTATAGCCGCTCGCTTGCGGCTTACAGAATCCTGCTGAATAATTTTTATGTCGATTGCTGACTGTTGCAGATAAGGCATCAAACACTCCTGGAGAATGTTTTCCTTATCGCAAGCGCCATGCCAATACAGGCATCAAAAAGAGATATTGAAAAATTACATATATAAATTAGTTACTTGTTTATTTAATGAACCGGGGGTTGATTCAATCTACAACCATTTTAATTTCAGATTTCATACATATTTTGCACTAGCCTTGAGTCAACCCTGCAAAATTTGCATGCCTGATTAATCATTCACACTAGCAATCCAGCTCCGGGGCAAGCGTCGTGTATCGGCCATTAGCGGATATCCAGGCAATGGAAGATACACGGCCATCAACCTTACAGGCTGACACATATCCGATGGCTCCAGGCGTCTCAGCCACAAAGCGCAGCATGGCTTCTTCCGAATTAACTACATGGGGCGGTGATGTGCCGTGGAAATAAAGTACATTCCAATATTCAGCCTGACTTTCCGGAAGACTTCCTAGGATGCGCTGAGAAAACTGCCGGCGAATTGGCTGGTCTGTAGATAAATTTACCGGTCGTATGCGCTTGCTTTCGGCCCAGTAAAGTTTCTTCCGCAAAAATATCAGGGACAGTTCAGCCTCACTCAACATCTTGACCGCCTCCGCACGCGGGACAATTACCGCAATAGGCGCTATCTCATCGGCATACGCCAACAAAGATGTAAACAGCGCTGCAAGCAACAATGTAGAGAGCAGACGATGCATTAAAATAAAATCGCGAATGATGCGAGAAAGCCTTTGGGAGACTCATCCCGCTCCGAATCCCCGCCCACGTATTCCATTTTGAGCACACGATTCGGGCTCATACGCCAGGCCGCACCCAAAAGCCAGCGCTCACTTGAGCCTTCCGTCGGCCGCACAAAAGTCTCCAGTCGGCTAACCGCAAACCATTCGTTGCCGAGAGGTGCCACCCCTTGTAGATAGGCTCCACTGCCGCCTTCTTTGCCACTGGTGTAAAACCGCTGAAATGCTTCGCCGCTGAATTCCCAGCCTTCGTGGTTAATTAGGAAGTCCACTCCCAACATACGAAATTTAGGGTTACCCGCGATATCTTCATTGAACTCCATCGCCGACAGACCCCAATTCACCTTGCCGGATAGTGTTAGGCGGGCTCCTCTGGTGTTCTTGAACACAATTTCATTGTCATCCTGGTACTGATCCTTAAGCGCTTCGATATATAGGCTATATTCAAGAGCTTCGTTACCCAGAGGTACGGCTCCATAAAACATGGTGCCATTGGTGGATTGGGGAAACAGTCGGCTGGTGGCTAACGGCCTGGTGGATGTCCAGACCAGCGGAGCAGCGTGGATCAGATTCCAGCGGCCGGCTGGTGTTAAAAAACGGCCTGCGCGCAGGTTGAGCTTTTCGGAAAGATTGTAGTCAACATACAATCTTTCCACGTCAACATAGGAGTTATCATGGGTAAAATGCTCTCCCTCGCGCCAACTGACAGGCCGCTCTAATTCAATTTCTGAAAAGTAGCGAAACCTGCTATCACCTTCCCATCTCAAAATCAGACTAATTTGATTTAAGGCAGCATCCGTATCACCACCAGGATGGATATTGATGCCAACACTTGAGTACCCACCGTAATGAAAGCCATCGCTTGCGCTCTTGCTATCATCATCGGCTAACGCTGCCTTGCAGATAAAAAGCCCCAAGACTACACTGCAAAAGATACGTAATATCCAGACACGCCACCTATAGCCTAACAGGCATGGAATATGCATGGCTTCTCCACTCTATAACTCCACATTAGCTTGCACTAAACCTAAATCAAATAATTTCATGTTAAAGCATAACTGTATTTCATGAAGCGAATGAAGCCTATCTTCAAAAAGGCATTCCCCATTCGGCAAGTTCTCCTGGCAGCTTTTTTGCTGGCTGGGCTTTTGCCCACCATATTGATTACTACTTTAGCGTTCTATGAAGCAAGGACGGCCTTGGTCGCCGAGATCAAACACGATATGCAGACTCGCGCAGCAGCGACTGCCGATGAAATTGATCGCATGATGTTTGAAAGGCTACAAAATGTAGCCTCGTGGAGCCGGCTTGAAATCATGCAGGATATCCGGATTGGCGATGTCGATAAGCGCCTTTCAAAGTTTCTGAACGACCTGAAATCCAGTTACCGGGATGTCTATGTCAATCTGTATGTTATTGACAATAATAATGTCGTCATTGCTTCCAGTGATCCTAAAATGATCGGGCTACCGAGTGCTCCTTCAACGCCCTGGTTACATACCAGGCTGCCCCAGGGGGAAATTTATCTTGCGGCACTTACCGTTGACAAGCTACCTATCTCTGCCGAAATAACTGATAGCCTGGAAGGAGGCAAGATCGGCACTTTAGTCGCTGTATTCGACTGGAAGCAAATTACTCCCGTACTGGAAAAAAATATTTCCGGAAGAGGCTCAGCCGCGCTTTTTGATTCAAATAAACGACAACTGGCAATGATGCAAAACTGGCATGAGGATCCACAGTCCAAGAAAATCCAAACTTCTGCTACCGCGCATGGCTACCAAGGTTTTGCAGGCTTTTCCTGGCAAGTTTCCATCAGTCAGCATAGCTCCGAAACATTAAAACCTGTACGCCACATGGGAGATATCTTTAAGTGGATGCTTGCTGCAACGGTTTTACTAGCTACGATCATTGCAATCCCGGTAGCCTCAAGCATCACCAAGCCATTGGCCAAGCTGACAGCTTTTGCGAATAATTTCATTCGGGAGCCGAGCGCTGCCTCACCGCCAGTAGGAGGGCCTGCCGAAATTCACGTTTTGTCTAAGGCCTTTGATAAGATGATTGCGGATCTTGAGCAATCTGAAGCCAATTTGACACGTGCTGCCAAATTGGCTGTGGTTGGCGAGATGGCTGCGGCAATGAGCCATGAGATAAGAACGCCTTTGGGTATTTTGCGCTCATCAGCACAAGTACTTTTAAGAGAAGCCGGGCTGACTGAAGAAGGGCGCGAAGTTTGCGGATTTATCATTAGTGAGACAGAGCGATTGAATAAACTGGTTTCGACGCTCATCGACTCTGCGCGGCCGCGCCTCCCGGAGTTCGTGGATACCGATATTTCAGAACTCGGCTCTCAAGTCGCCGCCATGTTGCGTTTACAGGCCGAAAAGAAAAATATCACGCTGCACTGTAAAACGGACACGCCTGCGATAGCCGCCTGTGATCGAGAGCAGATTACACAGGTGCTGCTGAACCTGCTGCTGAATGCTATCCAGGTGCTAAATGATGGGGGACAAATTTTATTACAGGTACGTCGGGCCGATGACCACATCCTAATTTCGGTTGCGGATAATGGGCCCGGCATATCGGCGGAGCAGCGCGAACAGGTTTTCGACCCATTTTACTCGCGGCGCGTCGGCGGCATCGGCCTCGGGCTAGCTGTAGTCAGCCAAATAGTCACGGCACATCAAGGCCGGATTTCCGTATATGCCAGCGCTATGGGTGGAGCAGAATTCAAGGTGGAATTGCCAATATCCCGAGGAGTGTCTTAATGGCTCAATTAAAACGCATACTGGCAGTAGATGATGAGCCCAATATGCGACGCTTGCTGGAAATACTTCTGCGCCAGGCGGGTTACCAGCCTGTACTTGCCAAGGATGGGCGAGAGGCGCTGGATATCATGAGGCAAAATGGCGCTGACCTGGTAGTCAGCGATTTGCATATGCCAAGTATGAACGGCTTGCAGCTGCTTGCCCAATTACGGAAGGATGGTATTGATGCTCCCGTCATTATCGTCACCGCTCAGGGCGAAATAGAGTCGGCTGTGGAAGCGATGAAGCTGGGCGCCTCAGATTACATCCTCAGGCCATTCGATCTCGATACTCTTGAAATAGCCATTAATCGCGCGCTCTCTCTAACTCGCCTGAAAATTGAGAACCAGTTTTTGCGCGACGAAGCCGACAGCCGGAAAAACCTCGTAGGCGAAAGCAGCGCGATGCAACAGGTGTATCTCGCGATTACCCAGGTCGCCCCCGAGAAAACAACTGTATTGCTTACCGGTGAAACAGGAACGGGCAAGGAACTGGTTGCGCATGCAATTCATAACCAGTCCCCAAGAAGCAATTCGTTGTTTGTCGCGGTGAATTGCGCTGCCATCCCAAGTGAAATGCTGGAGTCAGAATTATTTGGACATGAACGCGGTGCCTTCACTGGAGCAGTTAAGGAGCGTATAGGAAAATTTGAGCTGGCAGATGAAGGTACGCTTTTCCTGGATGAAATCACGGAAATGCCGATGACACTGCAGGCAAAACTATTGCGCGCTTTACAGGAAAGTGTGATTGAGCGTGTTGGCAGCAGCCGATCATTGGCTGTCAATATCCGTGTAATCGCCGCGACTAACCGTGATCCGTCACAAGCTATCAAGGAGGGCTTGTTACGTGAAGATCTGTACTATCGGCTTAACGTTTTTCGGATAGATCTGCCGCCTCTGCGCGATCGCAAAGATGATATTCCGCTTTTATGTTCACGCTTTTTAAGCGGGCGCAAATCCACAATTTCCGAGTCTGCCATGAATGCATTATTCAACTATTCATGGCCAGGTAATATACGTGAACTGGAAAATGTCCTTGAGCGTGCCGCAATTGTCAGCGGAGGGCAGACAATCATTCCCCGACATTTGCCTGCAGATATGTTGTCTGCAACTAGCAGGGACAGCATTGCCAGTGAAAACCCCGCTATTACGTCTGCCACAAACACGCTATCAATACCACAGGCTATCGCGGCGCTTGAAAAACGTATGATTGCCGAAGCTCTGCAGCTAAGCGGAGACAATAAAAGCCGGGCGGCCAGATTGCTTGATATTAGTGAGCGCTCGCTCTGGTACAAGCTGACACGCTACGGACTATAAGCACATCATAGGAACTACCGGGCCTTAAAACAATTCGAGATTAACCATTTTTTACTTGGTCGGACTGGAAGCTGACCGTGACCGCCAGCCCGCCATCAGCCGACGTGCTATCAAGGGAGATGCTGCCGCCATGACGCATGACGATGCTTTTGACAATGGACAGGCCCAGACCGCTGCCCTGCATGGTCTCGCCTTCGCGACGATAAAACCGGTTGAATATACGTTCATGATCCGGTGCAGGCACGCCCGG
>CAZBSR010000065.1:0-7385 GCA_964494575.1 uncultured Methylophilaceae bacterium
TTGCCAGCTCGGCGATTGCTTTTGCCTGTGGGAATGCATCAGGGAAAACCTGTGTAACCTGCGACCCATAACAGGCTTCAAGCTGCCGGGCAAAGTTCTGCCAGCCGTTGCCCACGCCAGTCCAGCCATCGCCCGCCAGGATTGGCATCGTCTCGGGTTTGGACAGGCCGGCGGCACTGACTTCATCCCATCCATCATTATTTCTGACATATGCAGCATGGTAGATTTCGCCCATACGTGCATCCATGCACGCCATGACTTTCTCGCTGCCGTTGGCCTGTGCCAGCGCCATTAACGTGCTTATACCGACCACCGGCAGGTTCGCGCCAAAAGCCAGACCCTGGGCCACTCCGCAGCCGATGCGCAATCCGGTAAAGGAGCCGGGCCCGGCACCGAATGCAATGCCGTCCAGGTCATTAATAGACACTTTGGCTTCGCCCAGCAGTTCGTGCAGCAAGGGCAGAATCAATTGCGAATGGGTTTGCCCGGCATGAATGTCGCGCGTGAGGAATTTGCCGTCCAGGGATAATGCGAGGGACAGGTATTCGGTAGAGGTGTCGAGGGCAAGGATTTTCATACATCGCAGAACTGGATTATTCAGGCTCTATTTTGCCACGGCTGGCCTTAATCTGCCCGCGCTGGTTTTTACTTTCCAGGCGTCTTTTCTTTGAGCCTAATGTCGGCTTGGTCGCCCGACGCACCGTAGGCGGTTTGGCCACGCTATTCACCAGCTCATGCAGCCGCGCAATTGCGTCCTGCTTGTTCAGCTCCTGGCTGCGGAACTGCTGCGCCTTGATAATCAGCACGCCATCCTCGGTAATCCTGGAATCACGCAGCGCCAGCAGCCTTATTCTATGCGCCTCTCCGAGGGATGAATTATTGATGTCGAAACGTAGATGGATCGCACTGGAGACCTTGTTGACGTTCTGCCCGCCCGTGCCTTGCGCCCGCATAGCGGTTAGTTCGTATTCGTTTTCGGGAATGGCGAGGCGTAGCACTTCTTTGCCCGGTTTAGGCGGTAAAGCCGATGGTAAATTGTTCTAATAAGCGATGTGAATATTCCAATGCATCCTCCCGGCCAAGCATCGCTCTTGTCATATCCTCTTCAAGCCTTCTTCTTTTATTTCCCAGTAACAGCTCTCTAAGTTTAGCGCCCGTATTTTGAGATGCCATCGCAGCGGCGTCACTTCCAAGCAACCAAGCTCCAGCAAGTTCTATGTCAAAGCCAACTGCCTCAAGAGCTTGAATTGCATCTTCATATATTCTGTCCATGTTTCCCGCTTCATGGTAACTCCTAAGCAGGGAAGCAAGGTCAATTGCATCTTTTGGGTCCTCCTGCCCCCTGTCTGACCAAGCAAATATTTTGAGAATGGCAATTCCCGGCAACGAGGCAACATTAATTATTAGTCCTTGAGACACCTCTACAAGAATCGAAGCTCCTAGTGCATCGCTATAACCTGCTACATTCATAATAAATATCCTGTCAGGAGGCCAAGCAATGGTGTTTTGCTTGATTTCTATTCCGCCGAATGGGATTAAATCAACTTTGTAGCTCTTTTTAAGGGCAGGCAGTTTCATATATAGCCGGTGGGCAATTTTTGCGTCTTCTACGCAATGAGAATTTGCTATTAAATAGTTTTTGATTTCAGCAAATTGTTCCCAAGTGTCCAGTGCGAAGGCAAAATCAACATCAGTGGTTGCTCGTCCAGCGTTGAGCCCAAATACACTTTCTAGGAGGATAATTCGAGCCATCGCCCCGACCAAAAATACCGGGTATCCCAACCCCTCTGAGGCTTTGTGGATCTCACCTATCACCGATATAGTTATCGGCTCGACCGGGCGATCAGGTCTCGGTATCAGTGGTAGTGAGGTATTGTTCATAAATTAACTTTGCGGTTTCGAAGTTCCGAGGATCCAGTGTAGCTAACAAGTCAGCGTAAACCAGTAGCGGTGGAACAGTTTCTGGTAGAGTTTTGTCATCCTTAAAATCCCAAAATGCATTGAGAATCTCAATATCTCCTTGTATGTCTGCTCTGAGCTTATGTTTTGCGACCATTCTGGCCAAGTTTTTCTGTCCATGCTCATTGTGGAAATAAAGAGTTAATAGGTGTGGTCGCAAATGACCAGTCAGTTTTTCTGCTGCGACCTCCGCTCCCCATTGGGCACCATAGTTAGTGACATCTACTTCTTTCCACCAGTCAGTTGTTGGGGCGCGAAATCTTCTGGGATTGAGTTTTGGACGTAGTTTTATCGGGTAGTTTGTTACCCACTCTTGTACTAGTCTCTCGCGTTCAAGCAACACTCTGTTGCCTTTGCCACCGGTGGTATAACCCCTAGCATTCAGGTCAAAGAATACCCATCCAATCGCACCCAGCGCTACACCAGCAGCCTGATTGATATCCCGATAAGGTGCGTTGAACAGCTTAGGCTTGCATAGGAGAGTGAAAAAAACACGTAAGTTAGTAGCCGTTCCCGCACGTTTTCCCCCTTCTTCTGCTAGCTGCAAATCTTCTCCTGCAGGAGGCCGTTGCCCTTTTACTAGAACAAACAACCCGGGACCACGCAGATATGCGTTGCCGACAGCGTCTATAAACTGCAGGTCGAGCTCACGGCATTTTTCAGCGATCTCATTTGTAACGCGGGGAATGACTAGTAGTAGTTCATCACCATAGTGGTCAAACCGATCCTTAAGCTCCCCTAGCATCACGAATCGATCAACACGTTTAACCTCAGCGGTGTAGATATAACGCTGATTATTTGTCTCGATTTCAACACGGGCATCCGCACGAAAGCCTTGAGCAATTACCGGCTCCCTTTCGGTAACGCGGCCGGTAATCCCCGTTATTTTATGTAAAACCTCTAATGCGCGTTGTAATATTGCCTGATCTTTGTTGTGCACTTTCATCGTTCAACTTTTCCACAATGTTCACGTTACGTGAACATTGTTACATACTGAACAGAAAAATCAAAGAATTGTTCATAAATGTTTATGTTCACGTTACGTGAACAATATAAAATAATGAACGACAGCTTATGCCAAGCAAAAGCTCAAGGCGCCTCGGAGAAAAACGCTTCAACATCTGCCAATTCCCGTGTCCTCTTGAACGGCGGCAGACTCTGCCAGATGCGCTTGCCATAAGGTTTGGAGATCAGTCTCGGGTCGCAGATCATCAGCACACCTCTATCCGTTTCATCGCGGATCAGCCGCCCGGCGCCTTGCTTGAGCGTAATGACAGCATAAGGCAGCTGGTATTCCATGAAGGCATTCTTGCCTTCCGCATTCATCTTGTCTATGCGCGCTGCCAGCACCGGGTCATCCGGCGGGGCGAATGGCAGCTTGTCTATGATGACCACGGAGAGCGCTTCACCGCGCACATCCACGCCTTCCCAGAAACTTTGCGAACCCACCAGCACTGCATTGCCCAGCTTGCGGAAGCGCTCCAGCAATTCGCTGCGTGAGCTTTCGCCTTGTAGCAGGATGGGGTATTCCATGCCTTCGCGCTCGAAAGCATCCTTGAGTAGCGCATGCACTTCGCGCATCGCGCGCAATGAAGTGCATAGCATAAAAGCCCGTCCGCGGCTGGCGCGTATCACCGGCAGCGCAACCGCAGCGACCGACGCCGCATAGCCGGGGCTGTTCGGCTCGGGCATGGATTGCGGTACATACAGCAGTGCCTGCTGGCCGAAATCGAACGGGCTATCCCAATAACCGGTGCTTGCCTGCTCCAGCCCCATCTGGGCGATGTAGTGGCTGAAATTACTTTTCACCGCGAGTGTGGCAGAGGTGAATATCCATGAGCGCGGCTGGGCGTTGAGCTGTTTGCCAAAGCCTTCAGCCACCGATAGCGGTGTGGCGTGCAGCTGCACCGAATGGCTGAACACCTCAACCCAGCGCACCAGGTTTTCATTCTCTGCCGCTTGCCAGCGCTGTAACTGGACTTCAAGGCCCAGAGCGCGCTGCCAGCAATTCTCCAGCGCCGGGTCGCGCTCTGCCTGCGTTTCGAGCACCGCGCTCAAGGCCTTAAGCGTGGCCTGCATGTCAGCATAGGCAGATTCAAAGTTCTTGAGCGCCAGCGCCTTCTGTACCGGTAGTCTCGCGCCTTCCAAGGCGAATATCAGGCGGAAGTCGCGTACGGCTTTTTCCAGTTTGTTGGCGCCCTCCTGTAGGGCAGGGCAATCCCGGGCCGTGGTGAGGTACTCGGCTTCAGAGTCTCGCGCCAGCTCCATTAGCTGGCTGGTAGAAACATCTTCACCGAAAAACAGGCCCGCCACTTCAGGTAGTTGATGCGCCTCATCGAATATGACGGTATTGGCGGAGGGCAACAGCTCACTTACGCCTTCGTCGCGCAGCATGACATCGGCAAAGAATAGATGGTGATTCACCACTACCACATCGGCCGCCAGCGCGCGTTTGCGCGCCTCCATCACGAAGCAATCCTTGTAGAAGGTGCAATCCTGGCCCATGCAGTTATCGCGGGTAGAAGTCACCGCAGGCCAGATGGTTGCATTTTCCGGCACTTCAATCAGCTCGCTTTTGTCGCCTGTGGCACTGTTTTCGGCGAAGTTACGGATCATATGCACGTATTTAGCGTCTTCTCGCGAAATGAAGCGGCCTTCATTGGCGCTGCGTTCCAGATGAAAATGGCACACATAATTACTGCGGCCTTTCAGCATCGCTACCGACACCGGTACTTTCAGTGCGTCGCGCACTGCCGGAAGGTCACGGTTGAAGAGCTGGTCCTGCAGGGTTTTTGTGCCGGTAGAAATAATGACCTTGCCGCCTGACAGCAGCGCTGGAACAAGGTAGGCGAAAGTCTTGCCGGTGCCGGTACCGGCTTCTGCGACTAACTGCTTGCCCTGCTTGATCGCTTCTTCAATGGCCAGGGCCATTTCGAGCTGCTGGCTGCGTACGCGGTAGCCAGAGATGGTATCTGCCAATGGGCCATCGGCAGAAAAAACGAGGTCGAGATCAGCCATGCGGGGTAAAGGTTTCTAGTCTCGCCCCGAACGCCAGATGGAAATCATCAGCATCAGCCCAATGACAAATGCCAGGAAGAATCCGATAAAGCCGAAAGCGGGCAGGCCGAACAGCGTGGGTCCGCCTTTGACCGTCATGACGATGGAGGAGCCGACAATCAATGCGGCAGCGATCATGGCGACCGTCAGGCGGTTGGCGCTGCGGTCGATCTGGTGACCGAAATGATCTAGGCGCTTGAGGTCAAAATTGACTCTAAGCCGACCGCGATGCGCCTCGCGCAAGACCTTGGAAACATCAGTGGGCAGACCGGCAATGGATTCAATAAAACTGGTCGCCCCGCGTCGGCCGCGTTTGAGTAATGCGCCCGGCTTATAACGGTCAATAATGATTTTCTTCACAAACGGGGTCAGGTGGCTCACGATCTGGAAATCAGGATCGAGCTGGCGGCCGAGGCCTTCCAGTGTGATAAGCGCCTTGAACAGCATGGTCAAGTCTGGCGGCACCGTCAGATGGTTCTCGCGCATGATGGTGGTCAGGTCATTCAACAAGGCACTGAAACGTACCTGTTTCAATGGTGCATTATCGTAATTGCTGATGAACTCATCCACGTCGGCGCTCAGCTTGGACTCATCTATCTGGTCATCATCAGCCCACAGGATCAGGATGTCGCGCAGCACATCGACATCGCGAGATACCAACGCTGCCAGCAGGTCGGCGATCTCGCCGCGCCGCTCGAATGTGATGCGCCCCACCATGCCGCAATCAATGATCGCCAGCCGGTTTTCCGGCAAGTAAAACACATTGCCAGGATGGGGGTCGGCATGGAAAAAGCCGTCGATCAGGACCATTTTCAGAACGGCATTGGCGCCGCGCCTGCCCAGCAACTTGAGATCCAGATTGGCGGCCCGGGCGCGCTCCAGATCGTTGCCGGGAATGCCGTCAATATAATCCATGACCAGCACGCCTTCACTGGTATGTTCCCAGTGTATCTTGGCAAATACTATGTTTTTATCATTGGCAAAATTACGTATGAAGCGTTCGGTATTACGCCCCTCCAAGGCCAGATCCAGCTCGCGTTTGAGTGATTTGGAAAATTGCCCAATGATTTTCCCGGGCTGGAAACGCTTGGCTTCCTCGATTTCAGACTCGATCAGCCGGCCGAGATGTGAGAGCAGGCGCAAATCCGCGTCGATGTTTTCCTTGACATTGGGGCGCCGGATTTTTAGCACGACCGGCGTACCGTCCTGCAGCCTAGCAAGGTAAACCTGCGCGATGGAAGCTCCGGCAATGGGCTCTACCTGGAAATCCCTGAATACTTCGAATGGAGATTTACCCAGGGCTTTTTCCAGCTCCGGCAGCAACTCTTCAAAAGGCACCGGCGGCACTTGATCCTGCAGTTTGGAAAATTCGGTAATCCAGTTGGGAGGAAAAATATCCGGCCGCGTAGCCAGCACCTGGCCGAGTTTGACAAAGGTCGGCCCCAGCTCCTGGATAGCCAAGCGCGCCCGGACTTCGGGCGGCAACAGCATGATTTCAGGCGGAGACTCGGTCTTGATCCAGTTGCCCGCCCGCCCAATCAGGCTGCGCTTGCCCAAGCGGTTAGCCACGTCACCCCAGCCATAGCGCATCAAAATACTTGCGATAGCGCGCAAACGGCCTAAATCGCGCATTACTGAGATGGTTTCACGAATCATAGAAGGTCAACTTGTTGAGTCTCTGGTATTCTACACCATGACTTTTGCACGCCCATCCCCGAGTTTAAACTGCGAGCCGGTTGATTTTCAGCCATTTACAAACAAACCTCATCCCTTTTAAACTCTTATCCATGCCAATTTCCAGATACGTTATTTCAATAGCAATGTTGCTCGCCAGTTCCGCTTGCAGCGCGGTAGAGCCGAAGGTTGAACCTAAAGCCAATGTGGTAATTCCGGCACAGGCCGCCGAGAACATTTCATCCGCTACGAGCTGGGCTGCCACTGCGCAGGAAATACTGGTTAACGCATTGAGTCTCACCGGCATTAAATACAAGTATGGTGGAAACTCTCCTGAAACCGGCTTTGATTGCAGCGGATTCGTGCGCTATGTGTTCCAGCAGGCGGCCAGTATGACGTTGCCTCACAACACGCGTGCACTGAGCCAGCTCGGTCAGTCTATACCAGTAGAGCAACTACAGCCGGGAGATCTGGTTTTCTTTAACACCCTCAAGGCGTCTTTTTCACATGTGGGGATATATGTGGGTGACAACCGCTTTATCCATGCGCCAAGCGCCGGCGGGACGATAAATGTGGTCAACATGAACGACAGCTACTGGGCCAAACGCTTCAATGGTGCACGCCGCATAGCCGATAGCAGCACCAGTTACAGCCAGGCAATACCTGGCAGGGAATAGCCGATTTACCAATAAAAA
>CAZBSR010000066.1:0-7359 GCA_964494575.1 uncultured Methylophilaceae bacterium
CATATTTTACTATGAAACCCAATAAGACAGACGATTCCCAAGGCACTAATCCTGAGACGGAGCCACTTAGCAAGACCCAGCGCAAAGCGGCCATGGACGACTTACAGGATATCGGGGTCAAGCTGGTCGATCTGCCCAAGGACAAACTCGCCAAGCTGAACCTGCCGGAAAGGCTGCTGGACGCAGTACAGGAGGCCAAGCGTATTACTGCCAACGGCGCAAAAAAACGCCAGAAGCAATATATAGGCAGCCTCATGCGCGAAGTCGAGGTTGCGCCCATCATCGACCAGTTGCAGCGCTGGGAGGGCAAGCATACCGCTGAAGCCGCGCATTTTCATCAGCTTGAGCGCTGGCGCGACCGTTTGCTGAAGGAAGATGATGCGTTATCCGAATTTATGCGGCAATACCCTCATGCGGACAGCCAGCAATTACGCGCGCTGATCCGCAACGGCCACCGCGAAGAGGCCGCCAATAAGCCGCCAAAGAGCAGCCGCGAGATATTCAAGCTGCTGCGCGAGATTGTTGAAACCGAGACGCCAGCCGAAGGCGCCTGATATCCAAAAGAAAATCCAAGCGACCGAATGTCAGCCACTACCATAAACATCGCCGCCGCGATCATCTTCGCGCTGGCCCTTATCCATACATTTTCCACCAAGTCATTTGAAATCCTGGCTCGGCGCCATCCCAGGCATGCGGGTCTGTTACACCTGCTGGGAGAAGTCGAGATCGTTTTCGGCTTCTGGGCGTTCATCCTCATCCTGCTCATGGCGCTCATATCCGGCGGCTCCCAGGCCATGGATTACGTGGAGTCCCGCCATTACACCGAGCCCTTATTCGTATTCGTTGTGATGGTCGTGGCCGCCTCCAATCCGGTGTTACACACAATAAAATCCTGCGTGCGATGGATATCAGGAATAACGCCACTCAATACCACGCTGGTGCAAGTATGGCTGAGCCTGGCCCTGGTGCCGCTGGTTGGATCATTCATCACCGAGCCTGCCGCAATGACTCTCGCTGCGCTCATGCTGGCCCCGCAGGTATTTCGCCAAGGCATTCCGGAGCGGCTCAAATATGCAGCGCTCGGCGTGCTGTTCGTCAATGTATCGATAGGCGGCACCCTGACCTCCTATGCCGCACCGCCCGTACTCATGGTGGCGGCGACATGGCAGTGGGATACGGCATTCATGGCAAGTACTTTTGGCTGGAAAGCCGCCATTGCGGTGGTAATTAATGCTACTGCGGTCTCATACCTGCTGCGGCCGCATATCTCCGGCAGCGAGAAAAGCACTACCGTGGAAACCAGGATTCCCGCTGTCATTAGCCTGATACACCTGCTGATTCTCGCTGGTGTCGTAGTATTTGCGCATCACCCGGTGATCTTCATCGGCCTGTTCCTGCTGTTCCTCGGATTTACCCAGGCTTATGAACGTTACCAGACGCCATTGATCCTGAAAGAAGGTTTGCTGGTCGGCTTTTTCCTCGCCGGTCTGGTCGTGCTGGGCGGCATGCAGCAATGGTGGCTGCAACCGATAGTCTCCGGCCTGGAACCATTGCAGTTATTCCTTGGGGCGACCGCCCTGACAGCCATCACCGACAATGCCGCCCTGACCTACCTGGGGTCGCTTATCACCGGTATGTCGGATGAGGCCAAGTATATGCTCATGGCTGGGGCAGTTACCGGCGGAGGCCTGACAGTGATCGCCAATGCCCCGAACCCGGCAGGAGTAGCCTTGCTGAAACGCGGATTCAACGACGAGTCCATCGGCGCAGGTCAGCTGCTGCTGGGAGCACTGCCGCCAACCATCGTCGCCGCAGCCCTATTTATGCTCTAGAGGCGTAACCTCATCTGCTGCGGCGCCTTTCCTGGGCGGCAGGAAGAATTGCCGCGGTGCATGCAAAAGGCGCTTTAGTAGCGCAACGACAAGTAACCGCCACTGCCTGAATGTGACTTTGCGCGACTTCATTGCCACGTACAATGCCAGGCTGAAACTCACTGCCAGATTCACCGTACCGATCAGCCAGATACCGATCAGCACCGTCGCCAACATACCGCCCGTGATATTGAAATCCAGGCCGATGAAAGCGAAGCCGGCAAATGCCGATGAGAAGGTGACATGGCGGATATCTATAGGCAGGCCCAGTAGCACACCCAAGCCGGACATACCGCCCAGCAGGCAGCCGAAATAGAAGTTTCCCGCCAGTGCACCCAGGTTGTTTTCGATATAGGCAGCTATACGATCCAGCCGCCTGATGCCCAGCAACACCTGCAGCCAGCGCAACCTGCGCAAGCGTTGCGGGATCTTGTTATATACCGCCACATTGTCGTGATAGCCCGCGATCAAGCCGGAGAGGAACAGGCAGACGCCGGCAATGCCCGCATAAAATAGTGAGCCGCTGTGAACAGGGTCAATCTCCGCCAGCATCTTGTGTGCCTTTTCCGGCGTGACAAAATGCTGGCCGCTGAGTGTGAATATCAGCCAGCCGATCAGCATGGCCAGGGGCAATACCACCACCACATTGCCGATGATAGCCACAGTCTGGCTGCGCATGGTCTGTGCGATGGTAGTCACCAGGTTATCCATATCCCTGGTTTTGCCGTCGCTCGAACCCACGCTGGCCGCAATGGCAGCAGCTGTCATAGCTGGCTGCTTGGTAGCCACGGTAAAGTGCAGGATATGTATCACGACAAAGCCCAGGCCGTAATTCAGGCTGAACAGGATGGCTTCGGTCAGTGGCGCAAAATGATGCCCGGCGGCAATCACCTTTAGCATCGCCATGATACCGATAATCAGCCCGGCTCCCATTGCCGAGCGCATCAGTTCAAAATATTCGCTGCGAGTCTCGGTGATGTAATGTTCGCCGGCACGGCTGGCATTCTCGGTGACGCGTAAAGCCAGCAGCTCCACGTTCTGGTTCCAGTGCTGGCCGATATCGTTCTTGTGGCACTCGCCGTAGACGAGGGTCTTGAATAGCTGCACGAATGCCAGGTCGGCGCTCTCGCCTGCGCGCAAGCTGACAATAATGCCCAAGAGGCTTTCCAGCCGCTCGATCTGCTGCGTCATGCGCTGCAGCAGGAAAGTCAGGCGGATGCTGGTGCCGGTCTGCGAGCTGTTGCGGCGTATCCGGGCGATGATTTCGCGGCATTGGTCCAGCATCACCAGGATATGCCTTACACCCGGCTGCGCTTCCTTGCGACGTTCTATATATGAGCCATCGCTGTCTGCAGCCTCCAGGTTTTTCTGCTGTGCGCTCGCGAGAAAAGCGCCGAGCTCGATATTCTGCACAATGAACGGCGAAGCGTGGTCTTCCATATCCGGATGGTTGCGGATCAGCTCCGGCTCCAGGCCGGATGCCGATATCCGGTATGAAAGCACCTGTACCGCGTCCAATAGATTGGACCGGCATGCCGCAACCAGATCGGCGGGAGCATCCCCGAAATTCAGCACCTGCACAAGCTCCAGCCAGACCGCATCCGGCACGGCCAATACCCACTGCTCATCGCGCGGATGCGAAAATATCTCCGCGAATAAATCCTTCAGGAAGGCTGGATCGACCGCGTCTGGCAGCAGTTTATGATTGATGCGGCGCCATATTTCGGTAAAGAAACCGCTGTTGGGCTGGATGCCGGAATCCACATACAGTGATACTGGTTTGCGCTTGCCGAGCAGGCTCAATATCGCCGAGCGTATGCTTTGTGCCTGCTCTGGATCACTTTTGAGTACATGCACCAGCGCCTGGATAGCACGGGTGGCATACTCGAACTGCGTCGCCTTGAAGATATGCGCGGGCGGGCGAACCTGCCGGGCAAGGTTCGCCATCAGTTGCGTAGCCTGCTCCAT
The DNA here is from genome assembly GCA_964494575.1 of uncultured Methylophilaceae bacterium. Taxonomy (GTDB): domain Bacteria; phylum Pseudomonadota; class Gammaproteobacteria; order Burkholderiales; family Methylophilaceae; genus JBCKUK01. The sequence continues at coordinate 3,840 of CAZBSR010000066.1, forward strand.
ATTTACGGCCGCGTTGTTATCTGCATCTTTTCCTAGTTGGTTCTCGTGCAGAATATTCCCGATCATTATTGGTGAGGCCTGCAGCAACATCATGCAGGCGAAGGTGCGGAGTTTTATTTCCGGCTGTTAAGTGTCATCGCCGTATTGCCTACTGTGGGGCCGCGCTTGAATTGCACATCCACCGTTTGCCCGGCGTAGCGTTTGGCGGCGCTGGTCAAGGCTTCAGGCTTGTCCATGGTCACGTCGCCGATACGCGTCAATATATCGTCCTCTTCCAGCCCGGCCTTGGCTGCGGGGGATTCCTTGACCACAGCGATGATACGCAGGCCGAAGCGGTCTTCATCCTGGGTGTTGGTTTCCACATGCACGCCTATCAATGGCGGCGCCAGTTTCACCCAATATGAGGCAAAATATTCATATAGCGTCTGATCTTTTGGCTGCTCATCTTGCTGCACGGCCTCGTTGCCAGCGGAGGCTTTAGACTTTGCCCTGTTGCGCGCCTGGTCGATCTGCACGGTGGCGGGTGTGCTGCCCTTTTGTTCGGCATACACCAGCACAATATCAGCCTTGATATTCCTGGCGTGCTCGGTTGCCTTATCCGGCGAAACATCCAGGCCCTGGAAATTGGAATAACCCAGCATGTCAAAGCCGCTTTCCAGCATGCGCTTATAGTCGGTGACTTGATCCGCTCCCCTGTATATTTTAGGGCCGGAAGGGTCGGGCTCCAGAGCGATGCTTGGCCGCTCCCTGCTTACATAGGATTTGGCATAGGGGTTTTCCGAAGCCTCTGCGGCATAGGCGCCAGCCGTGTTCAGCGCCAGCAGCAAAGCCAGTAATGGTTTAGTGATCAAACGCATGGCAACCCTCCGTTGGCGTGGCCGTTCCCGCATTGGCCGCGTGTATGTAATGGTATGATAAAGCTTAAATCTGCAGTATGAAATAAGTTCCGGAATAGCAAGTACCTCATAAACACTAAAATAATAGACGATAGACAGGCTGAAACGATTCAAATGACAGCAGCATTCATCCGTATCGGGCTGGTTTCAATCAGCGACCGCGCATCCAGCGGCGTGTACGAAGACAAGGGGATCCCTGCGCTACAGCAGTGGCTAGGAAATGCCCTGATAACCAAGTGGGAAGCGGTCCCCAGGGTGATCCCCGATGAGCAGGGACTGATCGAGTCTACGCTCTGCGACCTGGTCGATAACGAAGGCTGCAGCCTGGTGCTGACTACCGGCGGCACAGGTCCGGCGCTACGCGACGTGACGCCTGAAGCAACGCTTGCTGTCGCGGACAAGGTGATGCCGGGGTTTGGCGAGCAGATGCGCCAGATCAGCCTCAACTTCGTGGCGACGGCTATCCTGTCCAGGCAGGTGGCGGTCATTCGTAAGCAGAGCCTCATCATCAACCTGCCCGGCCAGCCAAAATCGATTGTGCAAACCCTCGAAGGACTGAAGGATGATGCCGGCAAAACTATAGTGCACGGGATCTTTGCCGCCGTGCCCTACTGCATCGACCTACTTGGCACGACAGAAAAACCGACGCCTTATATCGAAACCGAAGAAAGCATAGTCAAAGCCTTTCGCCCGGCTTCAGCCAAAACCCCGCAGCAAAAGAAACCAGACTAAATGGCCTCTGAGTTCGACCTGATCCAGCGCTACTTCAACCGTCCTTCCCGGCACACGCAACTGGGGATCGGTGATGATGCGGCGCTGATTTCCCTGGGCGCAGACATGGAGCTGGCCGTCTCCACAGACATGCTGGTATCGGGCGTACATTTTTTCCATGATGCAGATGCCCGCCAGCTGGGCTGGAAATCGCTTGCGGTTAATCTTTCAGATATGGCCGCGATGGGCGCACAGCCAAAATGGGCGACCCTGGCGATTGCACTGCCGCAAGCAGATGAAAACTGGGTGGCCCAATTTACCGAAGGGTTTTTTGCCTGCGCAAAGCGCTACCAGGTGGACCTGATCGGTGGCGATACAACCCGCGGCCCGCTGACGATCAGCGTGCAGATTATGGGCGAAGTTACAGCCGGCAAGGCTTTGAGGCGCTCCGGCGCTAAAGCTGGTGATGACATCTGGGTCTCCGGCACACTGGGCGGCGCGGCCATCGCCCTGGCCGCATTACAAGGCAGATACGAATTAAGCGAGGCCGAGCTCGAGGCCTGCCTGCCGTCACTACACACCCCACAGCCCAGGGTGGAACTGGGACTGATACTGCAGACCTTCGCTTCCAGTGCCATCGATATTTCCGACGGACTGGTTGCAGACCTTGGGCATATACTGGAACGCTCTGCGGTGGGTGCGAATATACGCCTCGGTGATGTGCCCATCCACAAAGTTGTGAGTACCCACTTCCTCGCCCCGCAAGTACAGATAATGGCACTGGCTGGCGGCGACGATTACGAATTGTGTTTCACCGCCACACCAGGCCATCATGCAGAGATCAGCAAGCTGAGCACCCTGCTTGCCATGCCGCTAACCTGCATCGGGTCTATCAATAGCGGGCGCGAGCTGGTTGTGCTGGGTTTGGATAATGAAATCTTGGATATCGGAAAGACCGGCTATGACCACTTCAACAGCTAGCGCCTGGCCTGATTGCCGCTTCATGTTTAGCCACCCGGCACATCTGCTCGCGCTGGGTTTCGGCTGCGGCCTGAACCGCGGTGCTCCAGGCACATTCGGCACGCTGGTCGCCATTCCCTTCTTCATGGCACTCATGCTCACACCGGAACTCGTACACTACATTGTCATCGCGCTGTTATTCGCCGCGGGCATACCGATATGCGGAAAGACGGGCAAGGCACTAGGTGTACCGGATCATTCAGGTATTGTTTGGGACGAGATCGTCGCCTTCATGCTGGTGCTCGAATTCACGCCGCTTGCCTGGGGGTGGTGGCTGACCGCATTTTTACTGTTCCGCCTGTTCGATATCTGGAAACCCTTCCCCATCCGCCAATGCGACATCAGGATCAAGGGCGGGTTCGGCGTCATGTTCGATGACCTGCTTGCGGCTATCTACGCCATAGCGGGAGTAAAGGCTTTGCAATGGTTAATGATGATCTATTAAAACTCGGCACCCAGCTGGGTGCTGCCCTGAAGTCGCGGGGCTGGATGCTGGCGCTGGCGGAATCCTGCACCGGCGGCTGGGTGGCGGAAACTGTAACAGCCGTCGTCGGCAGCTCGGCCTGGTTCGATCGCGGCTTCGTCACATACAGCAATGCCGCCAAGCAGGAAATGCTGGGAGTAGATAATTTCACCCTCAAAACGCATGGCGCAGTGAGTGAGCACACGGCCATGGAAATGGCGCTCGGCGCGCTCAAGCATAGCCACGCCAACATCGCTGCCGCAGTCACCGGCATCGCCGGCCCCGACGGAGGTAGTGAGGAAAAACCCGTGGGTACAGTCTGCTTTGCCTGGGCCACCTCCGCAGGGCTTTCCGAAAGCATGACCATACAATATTCCGGGGATCGTGAGCAGATAAGAATTCAGTCTGTCAAAACAGCACTTGAAGGGCT
>CAZBSR010000067.1:0-7319 GCA_964494575.1 uncultured Methylophilaceae bacterium
TATTTCTCTTCACGTAATTTCTCCGAGGCATAGGCTACATCCCATGCCTGCATGTCATTTATCCCAAGCTTCCCGGCATATGCCGTCAGCTCCTGCATATCACGTTGGGCAAAAGGCTTGGCGCGTTTCGCCAGGGTATTGAGAAACTCGGTCACCTGTAACGGCGTATCGGCCATTTTTGTTGCAAGCGACATCTCTGCATAGTTGGCATAACCCAATAGCAAAGCCGCTTCGCGGCGTAGTTTAAGGATGTCGTTAATCAGCGCTGTGTTATCCCACTCAGGATTGCCGACTTCCGAAGCGCGTGTTGCGTAGGCATGGTAGAGCGTTTCTCGCAGCTGGCGATTGTCTGCATATTGCAGCACAGGCATATAGGAGGGGAAATGCAGCGTGAATTTATAGCCTGCCTTACCGTCTGCCTTGGCCGCTTGCAGTGCCGCTTCGACTGCATCCTCAGGAATACCTTTCAGTTCTTCAGCGCTTTCCACCGTATGCGAATAGGCATTGGTGGTATCCATGATGTTTTCTTCAAAGCGTGCAGAAAGCCTGGAAAGTTCTTCCTGAATCTGTTTGAAGCGTGCTTTTTTATCCGCGACCAGTTCGGCACCGCCCAGGCGGAAATCGCGTAATTCATTCTCGATGATCCTGCGTTGTGCCGGGTTGAGTTTTTTATATTCCGGGCTGGAATGCAATGCGCGGAATTTGGCGTAGAGCTGCTCATTCTGCGATAAATCGGCATAGTAATCAGTCAGCTTGGACAGGCTGGCGTTATAGGCCTCGCGCAGTTCCGGGCTGTTGACCACGGCATTCATGTGCCCCACCTGTGACCAGGCGCGCGAAATTTTCTCTTCCATATCTTCCAGCGGGCTGGCGAAATTAGCCCATGTCGGCGCATTTTCATCGGTGGCCAAGTTTTCAACCAGGCGGCGGCCTTCCGCCAGCAGACGGTCGATAGCAGGCGACACATGTGCCGCCTCTACCTGGTCGAATTTGGGCAAGCCGGAAAAATACAGCAGAGGGTTATTTTGCAAAATTTCAGAGGGTGATGCGTTCGCGGTCAATGGTTTTAATCCCTGTCAGGGGAGTCCTTAATTAATCAGTCGTAAAGTGAAGGGGTATTGGTAACTCTCGCCCTTGCTGACCGCAACTGCAGCCAGGATGGAGAGAATAATATTTGCCAGCCAGATGATGCCCATCAGCAGGAAGCCTATCAATATGAAGGCCAGCACCCAGCTGATAAAGTAGGCCAGCAGGACAGTCATCTGGAAGTTCAGCGCTTCGCGTGCCTGGCTTGCCAGATAAGGACTGTCATCTTTTTTGAGCAGCCAGACAATCAACCCGGGAAAGATGCAGAAAAAGATGCCGCCTAGATGTGTAAGGACGGCAATGTTTTTTTCGTCGGAACTGGCGGGGGCAATGATTTCAGACATGCTAATGCTCCTTATGAGAGATTGAGTTTTTGCAGTAAAGGTTCAATTCTATCTATATCATAACTGCCCAAAATTTTCCGTGTGCCTGAAACCAATTTTGGCAGGTCGCTCTGTAGTACCTGATGTTTTACAGCCAGAACATGCGCTGGATGCATGGAAAACTGGCGCAGGCCGAATCCCAATAATAACCTCGTGAGTTTTGCGTCGCCAGCCATTTCCCCGCATACGGAAACAGGTTTTCCGAGTTTCTGCGCAACCCTGATTGTCATTTCGATCAGCTGCAATACTGCAGGATGCAGCGGGTTATACAGGTGGGATACGGCATCATCGGCGCGATCAATCGCCAGCGTATATTGGATAAGGTCATTGGTGCCGATGGAAAGGAAATCCAGCTCCCGGGCAAAAGCTTCTGCATTCAGCGCCGCGGCGGGCACTTCTATCATGCCGCCTACCTGTATTTTTTCATCGAACGGAAGCTCCTGATTACGCAGGCTGACTTTGGCACGTTCCAGCAAGAGCATGGTCTGGCGCAGCTCGGAAAGTGTGGACAGCATGGGTATCAGGATCTTGATGTTGCCATAATGCGAAGCGCGCAAAAGGGCACGCAGCTGCGTGTGGAATATCTGCGGCTCTGACAGGCACAGGCGAATCGCGCGCAAGCCCAGTGCAGGATTGGCGCAAGTGCGTACGGAGTCGGGGTTCATCTGCTTGTCTGCGCCCAAGTCCAGCGTGCGGATGGTGACTGGCAGGCCTTTCATGGTCTCGGCTACTTTGCGATAGGCGAGGAACTGCTCCTCTTCGCCTGGCATGTCGCGCCGATTCATGAACAGGAATTCGGTGCGATAAAGGCCGACCCCGGTAGCGCCCACGGCCTTGGCTTTTGGTACATCTTCCGGTACTTCGATGTTGGCCAATAGCTCAATAGTGGTGCCGTCGAGTGTGACAGCCTTAGTCAGCTTGATGCGCTTGAGCTTTTGCTGCTCCAGCTGCCATTGATCCTGCCGCAGCCGGTACTCTGCGAGGGTGTCCTTGTCCGGGTTGGCAATCACTACGCCCTGATTACCGTCGATGATAATCAGCTCCCCATCACGAACAAGCGTGCGCGCCCTTTGCAAGGCGACGATGGATGGAATATTCAGGCTGCGTGCCAGGATGGCCGTATGCGATGTTGCTCCGCCCACATCAGTAATAAAGGCAGCGAACCGATGTTGCTTGAACTGGATGGCGTCTGCAGGCGAGAGATCGTGCGCCACCAGGATAATCTCGCTTTCCTGCTCCTTGAGCGGCACCTGGCTGGGGTGCCCCAGCAATACCTTGATGACACGCTCTACGACCTGCACCACGTCCTGTTTGCGCTCGCGCAGGTATTCGTCCTCCATTTTCTCGAACACCTCAACCAGCTCGTCCATCTGCTGCTTGAGTGCCCACTCGGCATTGCAGCGCTGGCTTCTTATGATATCGATAGGGGCTTCTGACAGAGACTTGTCGGCGAGTATCATCAAATGTGTGCCGAGAAACGCGCCCATTTCGACGGGGGCATTGACCGGTAATTGCAGGCGTATTAATTCCAGATCCTGCTTGACGGTATGCACCGCTTTTGTAAAGCGTGCTACCTCTGAATCCAGCAGCGTTTTGGGTACCTGATAGTGTGCGACTTCCAGCAGCGCGTGGGAAACCAGGTGCGCATGGCCTATGGCGATGCCATTGGATACGCCTACACCATGCATGGTGAAGCTCATCGAGCGGAACCTGAAATGGCGTAACTCAACAAGCGCAGCCTAAGGGTAGGGAAGCGCATTCGGCGGAGCCTAAAATAATGTCGAAACTCATTCTGGCTCGCCAAAGCGGTCGTTGATGAGCTCAACCAGAGAATCCATGGCAGGTTGCTCGTCAGCGCCGTCCGTTTCCAGCAGGATCGTGCTGCCTTTGCCAGCGGCCAGCATCATTACTCCCATGATGCTTTTGGCATTCACCCGCCTGCCATTACGCTCGATCCAGATGTCGCTGCCGAACTGGCTGGCGGCCTGGGTCAGCTTGGTAGACGCGCGCGCGTGCAAGCCCAGCTTATTGATAATTTCTATTTCCTGCTTAATCATGGTGTTTGCACGCCTCTTCAGTAAAACTTACAACGCCTTCGCGACCGCCGCTAATGGCTTTTTCGACTAGTTTTGGAATATTGCCACTGCGATAAGTCAGTGCGCGCACCAGCATGGGTAAATTCAAGCCAGCCACACCTTCGACGTGCCCCGGAACCAGTAATTTGCGCACAAGATTACACGGTGTTGCGCCGTATATGTCGGACAATATCAGTACGCCCTGACCAGCATCCAGTTCTTTCACCAGTTGCTGTGCCCGCGGGAGCATGGCCACCGGGTCATCGTCTGTTCCTACGGCCAGCTGGCGTAACATGGGCGGCTGAGTGCCCATGACGTGAGAGGCACAGTGAATGAGGCTTTCGCCCAGTGTGCCATGTGCAATAATCAGAATTCCTATCATACCTTTGTTCCTTGATATAACTTAATTACTACCCTGATGATACGATTTTGTTATTCCAGTTCACGGTGCCTGATAAGCACTTTCTGCTGATGGTTACGGAAATATTGTCCCAATTTCTCCACGAAATACACCGAGCGGTGCTGGCCGCCCGTACAGCCGATGGCTACTGTCAGGTAACTGCGGTTATCCTGGATGAAAGATGGCAGCCACCGCTCTATAAAAGCCCGGATATCCTCATACATGGCGCCGACGTTTTCCAGGCCATCAAGAAAGGCTATGATCGGCTTGTCTTTGCCGGTAAATGGTCTTAACTGGGGGTCGTAATGTGGATTGGGCAGCGCGCGTACATCGAACACCAGGTCTGCATCCAGCGGTACACCATGCTTGAAGCCAAAGGAAACAAACAACAGTGTCATGCCGCCAGTTTTTTGAGAGCCGTCCTGTGCGACAAAATCCTTTACCCAGCTACGCAGCGTGTTTGCGCTCAGGTCGCTGGTATCAATGCAATGGCCGGAGCCGGCCAGTTGGGCCAGTAAGGCGCGTTCACGCTGAATGCTTTCGGCGAGCGTGGTGGTGTCGTTGCTCAGCGGGTGCCGCCTACGCGTTTCACTAAAGCGTTTGACCAGGGTTTCCACGTTTGATTCCAGGAATATCACCTGCACATTGATGCCCTGAGCCTCAAGCTGCCGGATATTGTCAGGCAGGGTTTCCAAAGCGGCGCTGCGTGTATCTATGCTGATCGCGACTCGGTCGCGCGGCGCATCCGCCGCATCGTTCATAGCCAGATGCGCAGAAATCTGCGGCAGCAAAGTGGCTGGCAGATTATCGATGCAATAGTAGCCGCTATCTTCCAGCGCCTTTAATACGATACTTTTGCCTGAGCCGGATAAACCGGTGACGATGACCAGCTGCATCATTTGGTTCGCTCGGTGTTTTTGGCGGGATTGTTCTTCTGTGCCTTCGCCATTTCGCGATTCTGGCGCTGCATGAGCTGCTTGGTGCCGTTGATGCCGCGTAACTGCAGCATATGATTGCGCAGCGCGACCTCAACCAGCACGGCAATATTGCGGCCTGCGGCAACCGGAATCATCAGTTTGGGTATTTTCACCCCGAGGATTTTTTCCTGTTGGGATTTGATTTTGAGGCGATCCAACAGTTGCGGTGCCAGATTGTCCGCCATCTCAAGCTGTATGATCAGGTCCAGCGGTTTGGTCGGCTTGACGGCGTTATCGCCATACAACTCACGTATGTTCAGGATGCCGAGGCCGCGAACTTCGAGAAAATCCTGGAGGATGGCCGGTGAGCGCCCTTCCAGGCGGTCGGGCGCAATACGGAAAAAATCCACAATATCATCTGCAACCAGCCTATGGCCGCGCGAAATCAGCTCCAGGGCCAGCTCGCTTTTACCAATGGCCGGATCGCCCTTGATCAATACCCCGAAGCCCTGTACTTCCATAAAAACGCCATGGAAGCTGGTGGACTCGGCGACCGCCTGTGCCAGGTAATGGCTCAGTACATCCATCAGGCCCGGACTGCGCAATGGTGAAGTGAATAAGGGCGTGCTGTAATTGTCGGCAGCAGCAATCAGCTCGGGAGGAGATGTCTCGCCGTTGGCAACGACTACAGCAGCCAGATCAGTGGAAAACAGATTGCCGATGGCCGTCTGCATTTCTTTTGGTGCCAGGCTACGCAGGTAATCCATTTCTGCACAGCCCAAGACCTGCACCCGGTTCGGGTGCACGAAATTGAGGTGACCGATCAGCGCCAGTGAAGGCTTGGTTACTGTCTCACTGGTCAGCGTGTTATCCCCGCCGGCAAGGCCCGCCACCCAGGTCAGTCTCAGGTTACGGCGGGTATCCTTGTATAGTTGAGCGACGCTGATTTCAGCCATTCGGCACCTCTCTCAATTGATGCGGCTGCCTTATTCGGTAGCCTGGTGTTTTAGCGCACCATTGGTTTTGTGGTGGTCGCCCTGTTTTTCCTTGTACTTCAGCATCTGGCGATCCAGTTTATCGGTGAGTAGATCGATGGCGCTATACATGTTCTCGTCACTGCAGGCGACATGCATGTCATTACCCGGTACATGTATTGTCGCTTCAGCTTTCTGCACCAGTTTTTCAACGCTTAACGTGACCTTCACATCAATTACATGATCAAAATGATTGCTGATACGGGTGAATTTGTTTTTCAGGTAATCATGTAAGGCAGGCGTGACTTCCAGATGGTGGCCGGTAATGTGCAGATTCATAGCTTTCTCCTTAAGTAAAAACGCAAGTCATGTGCGTATCAAAGCGACTTGCGCTGGCTGGCCGCGGGTATTTGCAAGGACTCGCGGTACTTGGCAATGGTACGTCTCGCGACGACTATGCCTTGTTTGCTTAATACATCGGTGATCAGGTTGTCAGACAATGGTTTTTTCGGATTCTCTTCGGCGACCATCTGCTTGATGAGCGCACGAATGGCAGTAGCCGAGCAGGCGCCGCCGGATTCAGTGGCAACATGGCTGCCAAAGAAGTATTTAAGTTCATACACGCCGCGCGACGTCAGCATGTATTTGCGCGTAGTCACGCGCGATATTGTGGATTCGTGCAGTTCAAGCTCGTCGGCGATTTCACGCAGCACCAAGGGCCGCATGGCGACTTCGCCATGCTCGAAGAAATTGCGCTGTCTGTCCACGATCGCCTGCGAAACACGCAGGATAGTGGAAAAGCGCTGCTGGATATTCTTGATCATCCACTTGGCTTCCTGCATCTGGCTTACCAGGTATTGGCTGGAGCTATCCCGGTTGCGCTTGAGGATGTTTGCATAAAGCTGGTTGATGCGTAGCTTGGGCACGACCTCATCATTCAGGCTCGCGATCCAGATACCTTTGACTTTTTTAACCAGGATTTCGTGCTGGATATAATGTTCCGAGCCGATATGCGTGAAGCCGCTACCCGGGCGTGGATTGAGCTGGGTAACCAGCTGTTGTACCGCGCGCAGCGTTTCGTCGTCGCAGCTCAATAGCTTGCGCAATCTGGCGTAATCGCGGGTAGCCAGCAACGGCAGGTGTTTTTCGGTGACGATGCGGGCGAGTTTAAGATGTGGCGTATCGGGTGGCAATGACCGCAGTTGCAATGTCAGGCACTCGGCCAGATTGCGCGCGCCTACACCGGCAGGATCGAGATGCTGGATATATTTGAGCGCGGTTTCCAGCTCCAGCAGGTCAATTTCGGATTCCGCGTCCAGCAGGGTCACAAGCTCTTCCAGCGGCTGTTCCAGGTAGCCGTCATCATTGATCGTGTCTATCAGGAACATGGCCAGGGTCTGGTCGCGCTCGGATAGCGACATGAGTTTGAGCTGGCTCAGGAGGTGCTCCCTGAGGGTGGGCGCAACGGCTTCCTGGAAGGTGAA
>CAZBSR010000068.1:0-7287 GCA_964494575.1 uncultured Methylophilaceae bacterium
GGCGATTTTGAAGGCATGACCGGTATCGACCTGAACCGTGCCGGTACGCCGCTACTGGAAATCGTGACCGAGCCCGACATGCGCTCCGCCGCGGAGGCTGTGGCCTATGCCAAAAAACTGCATGAGCTGGTGCAATGGATTGATATCTGCGACGGCAATATGCAGGAAGGCAGTTTTCGTTGCGATGTAAATGTATCGGTACGCAAAAAGGGCTCGGATAAGCTCGGCACGCGGCGTGAGATCAAGAATCTCAACTCCTTTAAGTTCATGCAGCAGGCGATTGAATATGAAACGCGTTGGCAGATAGAAACGCTGGAAGATGGCGGCAGCATTCACCAGGCCACGGTGCTGTTCAATCCTGACACCGGCGAAACTCGCGCCATGCGCAGCAAGGAGGAGGCTAACGATTATCGCTATTTCCCGGATCCGGATTTACTTCCGCTGGAAGTGACGCAGGTTTATATCGCTGAAGTTAGGGCGACTATGCCGGAATTGCCGCAAGCCTTACAAGCCCGGTTGGTGGAGACATATGGCTTAAGTAGCTATGATGCCAATGCACTAATAACCTCCCGCGCAATAGCAGATTATTTTATTGCTACAGTTACAGCATTGGGCGGGGAAGCAAAGATGGCAGCAAACTGGGTGATGGGCAGTGTGGCAGCCAAGTTAAATGCAGAAGACAAAAATATCGAGAACTCTCCGATTACTCCTCACTCGCTGGCACAGCTATTGAAGCGTATCAGCGATGGAACCATTTCCAATAATGCTGGCAAGCAGGTTTTTGAAGCCATGTGGGCAAGCGAAGGTGATGCTGACACCATCATTGAGAAAAAAGGCCTGAAGCAGGTCACGGACAGTGGCGCGATTGAGGCGATTGTCGATGAAGTGCTTGCCGCTAATCCTGCTATGGTGGCGGAAGTCAAAGCCGGCAAGGAAAAAGCCTTCAATGGCCTGGTTGGCCAAGTGATGAAAGCATCCAAAGGCAAGGCCAACCCTGCGCAGGTCAATGAGATTCTGAAAAAGAAACTGGCCGATTAAGGCATTACTACCCGAAGTTTTTTCTTTGGCGTGGCAGTAGCGGCTGGTGGAGCAGCAACAGGTTTTGGAGAGGACGACACAGGCGCACTTTTTGCCGGCGGTGCGGCCGGTTTTTCTCCGTTTGGCGTGGATGGGGCAACGGGAGCCGGAGCTAGTGCAGGCGCTGTTGCTGCCGTAGTTTCAGGCTGGGTAGTGGCTACTGTAACAGCAGGTTTTGCCGCAGGCGGTGGGGCATTAGGGTCCAGCTTCAGTTGTATGAAACGCTGCTTGTCATTGTCAAAGCGCTGGCGGGTAGCCTCCATGCTTTGCTGTCTTTCCTTGATTTGCCCCTCGACTTTGGCGATTTCGCCTTCATTACTTTTTATATCCTGTAACACATCGGCCGGTACCGGTTTTTTGCGTTTGTTAAACCGGTCAGCGGTTTTCCTGTTGGCTGCGAGGCGTTCTTGGGCACTGGTCTTGCGCTGCTCCAAGCCCTGCACTGCTGCATCGTCCGTCTGCAGATTGCGGTCTCGGGCCAAATCAAATTCCTGCTCCGTCGTGTAGGCCGCAAGCAATGCGCGGTCATGCCGCTTCTGTTCCTCATTGGCTTTTGTCTCTGTCTCGGTAGCAGCGGCATTGGCTGAAGTATTGGCCACCTTATTTTGTTTTACCACACGACCTTGCTTGTTGATCTCGCTGGTATCGCGGCCAGAATATTGTGGAGGGACGGTGTCACCATAGTGCGTGATACCTTTCTCATCGACCCATTTGACGATACGGCTCTCAGCATAGGCAAAACTGCTCATGGCCATGGTTGAAACCAGAATAAAAATCCAGATACGCAGATAACGCATAAGCTCTCCCCGAGGGATATCTTAGCTTCAGGAATCCGTTCCGTATTGGCTACGATATCGACTTATAGCCAGCAAATTGTGTGCCATATCCGGTTGATTTTGCAAATATTTAATGAGCCCATCCAGATTTGCGATGCTGCAAACCGGAATGCCATGGGTTTTTTTCACTTCCTGTACCGCAGACAAGGCATCCAGGCCGCGCTCCTGGCGATCGAGGGATATTGCTACGCCACATGGAGTTGCGTTGTTAGCCGTGATCACGTCAATTGATTCGCGTACGGAGGTGCCTGCCGAAATTACGTCATCCACAATGAGTATTCGACCTTTAAGCGGCGCGCCGATAATATTGCCGCCTTCGCCATGGTCTTTGGCTTCCTTGCGGTTGAAAGCATATGGTACGTTGTGACCAGTTTTGGCATAGGCAATGACAATGCTCGACACTAACGGGATGCCTTTATATGCAGGCCCGAATAACATATCGAACTGAATGCCTGATTGCTGGATGGCTGTACGGTAAAATTCACCGAGTTGCATCAGGCTTTCGCCATCGTTGAACAGGCCGGCATTGAAAAAATAGGGTGAGGTGCGTCCGGCTTTGGTCTTGAATTCGCCGAAGCGCAAAACCTGCTTTTCAATGGCGAATTGGATAAACTCCGGGGATGAGTGAAGGGTCGTATCAGCCATAGTCAATTAAGAGTCAAAATTTAAGTGAGGTTCAAGTGTTACGTATTATATCTGTGAATTTGAATGGTATTCGCTCGGCAGCGAATAAGGGATTTTATGCGTGGCTGCAGAAGCAGGATGCCGATGTCATCTGTATGCAGGAACTGAAGGCGCAGGCGGCGGACATGACAACCGAGATGCTGGCACCCGCGGGCTACTTCAGCTGCTTTCATTACGCCGAGAAAAAAGGCTATAGCGGTGTAGGCATCTATAGCAAGCGCAAGCCGGATACCGTAATCGAGGGCTTGGGAATTGCCGACATTGATACCGAGGGCCGATATATTGAAGCCCAGTTCGGCGACTTAAGTGTCATTTCACTCTATTTACCATCAGGCTCCAGCGGTGAAGAACGCCAGGCTTTCAAATTCAGCGTAATGGAGCGTTTTATGCCGCACCTGGAGCTCCTCAAGGCGAGTGGGCGCGAGATAGTGATTTGTGGTGACTGGAATATCGCACACAACGAGATTGACCTGAAAAACTGGCGGGGCAACAGGAAAAACTCCGGGTTTCTGCCGGACGAGCGCGCATGGCTGACAGACTTATTCGGTAGGGTAAGCTGGGTAGATGTTTATCGTTCACTGCATCCTGAGACTACAGATGACTGTTATACGTGGTGGAGCAATCGAGGTCAGGCGTGGGCAAAGAATGTAGGGTGGCGCATCGATTACCAGATAGCCACCCCGGAGATAGCCGCCAAAGCCCGCCTGGCTTCAATATATAAAGCTGAACGCTTCAGCGATCATGCGCCTTTGATAATCGACTATGAAGTTTGACGAGAAGCTTTATGAACAGAATGCCAAACTGAGTGCCTGCAGGACTTCGCCATTTTCGCGGTTCTGAACAAAAGTTGCGACACCTGCATTTCGGCCTTTCCACTCAGGTTCGAGTGTGATGCGGCGCTGTAATGCGCCATCTTTATCCATACGATACGGCCCAAACCACTCGCGCACCACATAGTCGTGCTGCAACTCGTGGCCGCCATTTTCGCCGGCCTTCACTGTGCTTTTAAGTTTGTTTTCATAGATCGCAACAAATACATCGGTGTCCTTGCTGGATTGGTTATTTTTGATGCTGGCAGTGGCATTGATGTTGATTTCACCGGAAACTGCCGTGGTTAAGGCAAGGCTGAGGTCGGCTTTGGCTGGCTGCTTTCGAGCCTCCGCGATCTTCTGGTCGACGTGGCTACCTTGCCAGTCACGAAAATCGCTGCCATTGAATAAGGCCTGTGGCGTGTAAACGAAAGACAAATGGTTTATAGCTGCTGCCTGGCGCTGTCGGTCACTGAACCCCGCCTGGGCGAACCGATCTTTCCAGCCGATGTAATCCCAATAATCGACGTGAAAAGCCAATGGCACGATTTTACCCGACCCATAAGCAGCGAGGCCACCAAGCCACTTGTCAGCCGGTGGGCAGCTGCTGCAGCCTTCGGAGGTGTAGAGTTCCAGCAAAGGTACGGTATAGGCGCCGCTATGCGCGCTACAGGCAGCGGCGATTGCGCTTACAGGCACAATCAATATTGCCAGGGGCAGGATTAAGCGGGTTAATACAGTTGATAAACGCATGACAATCACCTCTGAGGACGGTTGGATATTTGTCGTCAGCGTGTCGTCATCCTTACAAACTTCTCTGCCCGCCACCAGGCATGGCGGTTTATTTCCCGCTCACCAGCGCTTTTACGGCACCAACCAGGTCACCGGGCAGCACGACAATCTTGCTGTTGTCCGATGTAGAGATTTTATGCATGGCCTGTATGTAGCGATCCCCCAGCAGGAAGGTGGCCGAGCTGTTATTTTCTTTCACGGCTTCGCTGATCAGGCGGATGGACTCAGCCGAGGCTTTGGCTGCAACCTCCTGCGCTTCGGCATCTTTCCTCGCTGCTTCCAGCCTGGCTTCCGCATTGAGAATCAGCGATTGTTTATCGCCCTCTGCCCGCGTAACGACAGCGACTCTTTCGCGCTCGGCCGAGGCTTGCATTTCCATGGCGTGCTGCATGTTCTGCGAGGGTTTGATGTCCTGTATCTCGACGGATTTGACCGTAAGTCCCCAGTCGGCTGCTTCGTCGGCCACGGCAATTTTCAGCTCTGCCTTGATGCGGTCGCGCGAGGTGAGGGCGTGGTTCAGATCCATACCGCCGATGATGGAACGCAGGCTCGTTTGTATCATGTTGCGCATCGCCTCGCCGAAATTATCAATCCCATATACCGCACGCTCTATGTTGGATACCTTGATGAATGCCACGGCGTTCGCCAGTATCACGGCATTATCCCGGGTGATGACTTCCTGTTCCGGGATTTCGAGGATGATGTCCTTGGTGGTGACTTTGTAGCTTACCTTGCTGAAGACAGGGTTGATCACATGCAAGCCGGGGCTGAGCACTGCGTTGAATTTGCCCAGGCGCTCAACTACCCACTCCTGGCCTTGCGGCACGATACGTATGCCTTTGATCAATAAAATAATAACCGCAATAATCAGTGCAATGGTGAGTTCAGTCATGGTGTCTTTTCCTGGGTTGTATCGTTAGAGTGATCAAGCGTGGCGCTTTACGCGCAGGGCATTGCCTTCGATGCCGGTAATGACAGCTTCAGCGCCGGTTTCAATATCCTCGCTGGCAATCGCCGACCATTCGCGGCTTCCCATCACGCCTTGCGCAAATTGGATGCGGCCATTCTGTTTGAGGCTGACCGGCTCTATGATGGTGCCGACCCTGCCGATTTCATCCCCTTGCGATTGGCCGATGCGAAGGTGCGTATCAGTCTTTTTGTAATACATCTTCCAGATAGCGAGCGAGCCCAGAGAAAGCGCTGCGAACAGAAACAGCTGAACTACCAGTGGCAGAGTGGGCATAACCCACAGGCCAACGCTGATGCATAGCGCCGAAATGCCGAACCACAAGATGTAAAACGTGCCGGTGCCCATTTCGACCGCCAGTAACCCAAGGCCAAGGATGCCCCATATCCAGATATTTTCCAACACGCGCCCCTTTTGAATAGATTGCCTATGCTATCAGAAAATCGGGGTCTGTTTGAGGCATGCGATCAGGGTCTGGGATATGGCGGATTGTGTAGCCGACAGGGCTGCATTACACTGCAAGAAAACTGAAGGGGGGAGTCATGGCTATTATTTGGGGAGTCGTGCTGGCGGTTGTCTTGGTGTACATCATCATGGTTTATAACAGTCTGGTGAGCATCAAGAACAATGTTTCCAAGGCTTGGGCGAATATCGACGTGCTGCTCAAGCAACGTCATGACGAACTGCCAAAGCTGGTGGATACCTGCAAGCAGTATATGAAGCATGAGCAGGATACGCTGGAGAAAGTCATTCAGGCGCGCTCGCGAGTTTCCGATGCGCGCGAGTCACAAAATGTGGCGGCGCTCGGTGTAGCAGAAGGCGCCTTGCGCGCAGGCCTCGGCAGCTTGTTCGCGCTTGCCGAAGCCTATCCAGACCTTAAGGCCAATGAGCAGTTCCTGCACTTGCAGTCACGTATCAGCGGCCTGGAGAACGCCATTGCTGATCGCCGCGAATTTTATAACGACAGTGTGAATATCAATAATGTGCGCATTGAGCAGTTTCCTGATCTGGTCGTGGCGCGCATGTTCAACTTCAAGGCTTTTGATTTGCTGCGATTCGCCAGCGAAGAATTAAAAGACGTTGATCTCGGCCAGCGCTTCAACGCCTAGGCGAAACATTCTGTAGGTAGCTGCTTATGTTGCGGGGCCTGCGCGGCCAATATGTCGATACGCTGACTTCCGCCAGTCATCTGGTGTTGCTGGGGTTCGCGCTGCATATGGGCAACAGGCAGGGCTGGCTGATTTGTCTGGGCCTTATCGCGCTCATCAGCTTTTTTGCCTGGGCATCAGGCTTGAAGCGCGCCCGCGCCATCGCGGACACCCCGACTTCGCGTATCGCCTCCGCTGCGCAAGGCTATGTTGAGCTGTATGGCCGGGCTCGCGTAGATAGCGACAACATGATTGCCAGCCCTTTGAGCGGAGCCTCCTGCATCTGGTTTCGCTACTGGACATATACCAAAAATGGTAAGAGCTGGCAGGAAACCAGCCACGGCGTCAGCCACAGCACGTTTGAAATCAGCGACGGTACAGGCAAGTGCCATATCGACCCCGACGATGCGGAAGTGATTGCCCCGGAACGGCGCGTCAGTTACCACGGCCAGTACAAGCATGTGGAAGAGCTGCTGTATGGTGGCATGGTGTATGTTCTGGGCGAATTTTCTACAGTAGGCGGTGCCAATTCTGCGCTTAACCTGAAAGAAGACGTCAACGACCTGCTGGCTGAATGGAAGCGGAGCCCGGCGATTTTGCATGAGCGTTTTGACCTGGACAGGAATGGTGAAATTGATTTGCGCGAGTGGGAGCTGGCACGCCGTGCGGCGGTGGGCGAGGTGCAAAAGCAGCATAGGCAGATACGTGCGGAAAGCGGGGTCAACATCATGCGCGCGCCGCGCGATGGCCGCCTGTTCCTGCTTTCCAGCCTTTCACCGCAAAAGCTCAGGAACAAGTATCTGTGCTGGAGTGTTTTTCATTTGACGATCCTGATCCTGGCAGTCGGCACCTTGATCTGGTTTTTGCCGAACCCTCTTCAAGTGCTGTTCGGCTGACGCGCCGGCCTGTATCGGGCAGCGCTGTGGTAAAATTCTGCCCCTATGAGCACAGATAATTCACCCGCAAAAACACTC
>CAZBSR010000069.1:0-7153 GCA_964494575.1 uncultured Methylophilaceae bacterium
AGTTGTTCGACATCACCAGCATCAGCATGGAAAATGTAAACAGCGAGATATAGCTGAAGAAGCGGCTGTAGCCCGGGTCATCCTTCATGTAGCCGACAGTGTAGATATGCACCATCAGCGAGACGAACGTCACTACCAGCATCATGACCATGCTGAGCCGGTCTATCAGGAAACCGACCTCGAAACTGGTGCCGCCGCTGGTCAGCCAGGTATAGACCGCGCCGTTGAAAAGGTGGCCGTTATCGAACACATACGCCGAGAGGCCGAAAGAAGCCGCGACTGCAGGAATCGTCAGCCAGTGTGCGGCTGCGCGCGGCAGCATGCGGCCGAACAGCCCCACCACAATCGCCGCAAATAAAGGCAGCAAGGGGATTAGCAGGTAGATGGTTTGCATTTTCATCCTGTTAACCCTTCAAGCTATCAAGGTCATCAACGTTGATCGTTCTCAGGTTCCGGAAGAGAACAACAAGGATCGCCAGGCCGATGGCTGATTCGGCGGCAGCTACAGTCAATATGAAGAATACGAATATCTGGCCTGCAGTATCATGCAGGTAATGCGAGAAAGCGATGAAGTTGAGGTTGACCGCTAGCAGCATCAGCTCGATCGCCATCAACAGGATGATGATGTTCTTGCGGTTCAGGAAGATACCGACCACGCTGATGGCAAACAGCAATGAGCCCAGGATAAGGTAATGCGACAATCCAACCATCAGCTCTGCTCCCCTGTTCCCGGCTTCTGTTGGGCTAATTCTGAGTCTAGCGGCTCTTTAAATGATTCCATTTTGACCATGCGTAGCCGATCCGCCTTTTTGACTCTTACCTGCTCACCGGGGCCCATGAATTTCGATTCCTTGCGATCGCGCATAGCCAGTGCAATAGCCGCGATGATCGCAACCAGCAACACCACTGCGGCCAGCTCGAAAGGCAGCAGGTAATCGGTATAAAGCTGGCGCCCCAGTTCAGCGGTATTACTGTAGCCAGCGGCATGCGGTGCCGGGACAGCGATGCGATCGACGCCAAAATGCTTGGTGCCGAGAATCATGATCATTTCTGCGCAGATCAGGCCGCCGACGATGATGCCGGGCACAATCGCATCCCAGAATCCTTCACGCATTTTCTCAAGATTGATGTCCAGCATCATCACGACAAACAGGAACAGCACCATGACCGCGCCGACATACACCAGCACCAGTGTAATGGCGAGGAACTCGGCCTCCAGCATCAGCCAGATACCGGCAGCGGTGAAGAATGCCAGCACCAGGAACAGTGCTGCATGCACCGGATTACGTGCAGTAATCACGCGCAGTCCGGCGAATAGCAGGATCGCCGCCAGCGCGTAAAAAACATAATCCTGAAATACTAGCCCCTGAAAAATCATTTTTTAATTATTCCCTGCTACCTAAACTTCGCATCCTGAGCGCGATCAGCCGCGATCTGGTCTTCATATTTATCGCCCATGGCCAGCAGCATCTCTTTTGTATACAGCAGGTCGCCATGCTGTTCACCGTGATAATCCAGAATACGCGTCTCGACGATGGAGTCTACCGGGCAGGATTCCTCACACAGGCCGCAGAAGATACATTTGGTGAGGTCGATGTCGTAACGTGTAGTGCGGCGTGTATTGTCTTCGCGCTGTTCCGACTCGATGGTAATCGCCAGCGCCGGACACACCGCCTCGCATAACTTGCAGGCAATGCAGCGCTCCTCGCCATTCGGATAGCGGCGCAACGCATGCAGGCCGCGAAAACGCGGCGACATCGGCGTACGCTCTTCCGGGTACTGGATAGTTATTTTGCGTGCAAAGAAGTAGCGCCCGGTCACGGCCATGCCTTTCAGCATCTCCACCAGCATCAGGCTCCCGAGTATTTCTTTAATTCTGGAAATCATATTCATGTGCCTTAATGAAACAAATGGGCCCAGGGCGTTTGCATCATCGCACCCACCAGGACAATCCATACCAGCGTAATCGGGATAAACACTTTCCAGCCCAGGCGCATGATCTGGTCATAGCGGTAGCGCGGGAATGTGGCACGGAACCACAAGAAGAAGAACAGCATGAAGGCAAGCTTGGCCAGCAGCCACAGAAAGCTGTCAGGCAGGAACGGCACCGGTGACAGCCAACCACCCAGGAACATCAATACCGCCAGCATGGAAACCAGGATCATGTTGGCATATTCGGCAAGGAAGAAAACAGCGAACGCCATGCCGGAATACTCCACATGAAAACCAACGATCTCTGACTCGCCTTCGGCCATATCAAATGGTGCGCGATTGGTTTCGGCCACCGCGCTGATAAAGTAGACGATGAATAGTGGGAACAGCGGCAGCCAGTACCATTGCCAGAAGCCGCCGGACTGCGCCAGCACGATCTTGCCGAGATTGAGGCTGCCGGCGCACATCAGCACGCCGACCAGCGAGAACCCCATGGCGATTTCATAGGATACGATCTGCGCGGCAGAACGCATGCTGCCCAGGAACGCATATTTGGAGTTGGATGCCCAGCCGGCGATGATGACGCCATAAACCCCTGCCGAAGTCATGGCGAGGATATACAGCAAACCGGCGTCGATATCAGCCAGTATCATATTGAGGTCGAACGGAATGACCGCCCAGGCAGCCAGAGCCGGGCCGATGGCCAGCACAGGGCCCAGCATGAACAGAGCTTTGTTGGATGCCGTCGGCAGGATGATTTCCTTGAACAGCAGCTTGAGGCCATCGGCAACCGGCTGCAGCAAGCCGAAATAGCCGACCCGGTTAGGCCCGATGCGCACCTGCATATAGCCGATGACCTTGCGCTCGGCCAGTGTCAGGTAGGCCACAGCCGCCATGAGCGGCAGCACGATGGCGATGATCTTGATCAGCGTCCACGACGTAAGCGCAATGCCCGGCCACCAACTGCCAAAGAAATCCTGTAGCGCCATCATCATACGAGCTGCCCCGCAGTCTCGACTGTGCTCTGTGCAGTGACCTTTTCAACACTGATGACACCCATCAGGTCTCCCAGCCCGGCCGTCAGGGCACTCGCTGCCGCGACCCGCACGCATCCTACCGGCACACGATTATCGGCCCTGGCAGTCAATGTTGCACTGCCGCTTCCCTGTTTCACCAGCACCTGGTCGCCATCCTGCAGGCCCAGCCTCGCGAGCTGTTCGCTATGCATGCCGGCTACGGTCTTGGCGGTGTATTTGCTCTTCTGCAAAGGCGGCGAGCGGCGTACTACACTGTCCGATTGATACTGCGGTATCTCGCCTACGCGCTGCAGGACATTATCGGCCTTGATCTTGACCTTGATATCACCCAGCTCGCGCAGATTATTATTGAGGCGGTTCCAGACGACTTTCGACGGCTTTATACCGCCGAAGATTTCATCCTTGACCTGTTCGCTGCTGTCGAACTCAAAACCATCCAGTCCCAGGGTGTTGCCTAGAACGCGCAGGACTTTCCAGCCCGGCCTGCACTCACCCAGCGGCCTGGTAGCGGCTTTAAAGCTCTGCACGCGCCCTTCCAGGCTCATGAGGGTGCCGGATGTCTCAGTGAATGGCGCGATAGGCAGCAGCACATGAGCATGCTTAAGTGTTTCGGATTTATAGGCGGTAAGCGCAACCACGCACTCCGCCTGCTCCATGGCCAGGGCGGCCTGGGCAGCATTATGGCAATCCAGCTCAGGTTCGACATTCACCAGCAGATAAGCCTTGCGTGGTGATTCGAGCATGGTCCTGGCGTTCAGGCCGTCATCCGCAGGCAGCACGCCCACCAGATTGGCGCCCACGCTGTTTGCAGCTGCCGACAATACGCCAAAAGTACCGCCGCACAGCGAGGCAATGGCTTCAGACAAACTGAATATCTCGGAGTAGCGCGGATGATGCTGGGAAAGATTGCCTAGGAATACGCCGACGCGCGGGCTGACCAGGTCGTAATCCTTGCCCAGGCCGGCCAGGCTCTCTGCCATGGCCTGACTGTTATCCCACACTTTCACGCCCTCCAGCAATTCGTTCAGGGCTTTAGGCAGGCACAGAGAGAGGCGTTGCAAGCCGGACATGGCCTTGAGTATCTGCGATAGCACATTGACCATGTCATTCGGTGTACAGATAGCCTTGTTCGCCACGTTCATTAGCGGGTCATCATCCAGCGGATTGACCAGGGACAGTTCGGCGCCATTCGCCACGGCCTTGCGCAGGCGCTGGGCAAGCAGCGGATGTTCATTGCGCAGGTTGCTGCCGACCACGAGTACGCGATCCATCTCCTGTATGTCAGGGATATTGCAGCCCATCCAGATCACGCCCATGCGGCGGCCATCAAGACGGAAATCACTGTGGCGCAACCGGTAATCCAGGTTGCCAGTGCCGAGGCCTTGCGCCAGCTTCTTGGCCAGGTGCGCTTCCTCCATGGTGCTGTTCGGTGATACCAGCACACCGATATCCTGGGGGTTCTCGTCGGCAATCTGTTTGAGATGGCTGGCAGCGAATTCCAGCGCGGTCTTCCAGTCGGTCTCGTGCCATTCGCTATGATGCTTGATCATGGGCACGGTCAGGCGTTCCTCGCTGTTCAGGCCTTCGTACGAAAAGCGGTCGCGATCCGACAGCCAGCATTCATTGATGGATTCTTTTTCGCGCGGCAACACGCGCAGCACGCGGTTATCCTTGATCTGCACCTCGATATGCGAACCGAGCCCGTCATGCGCCGCAATGGACGGGCGACGAATCAGCTCCCAGCTACGCGCCTTGAAACGGAACGGCTTGCTGGTAAGCGCACCCACAGGACACAGGTCGATGATATTGCCGGAAAGCTCGGACTCAACGCTCTTGTCCACATATGCCGTGATCTCGGCGTGCTCGCCGCGACCCACCATACCCAGCTCCATCATGCCGCCGACCTCTTTCAGGAAGCGCACACAGCGCGTGCACTGGATGCAGCGCGTCATATCGGTCGCAATCAATGGGCCGATATTCTTGTTCAGCACTACGCGCTTTTCTTCGGTATAGCGCGAAGCTTTCGGGCCATAAGCCACAGCAATGTCCTGCAGATCGCATTCGCCGCCTTCATCGCAGATCGGGCAATCCAGCGGATGGTTGATCAGCAGGAATTCCAGCACGCTCTTTTGCGCCTGCACGGCAAACTCGGAGCGCGTAAAAATCCTCATGCCATCAGATACCGGCGTGGCACATGCCGGTAATGGCTTGCCGAATTTTTCCACCTGTACCAGGCACATGCGGCAGTTGGCAGCTACCGACAGCTTCTTGTGGTAACAGAAACGCGGGATCGCAATGCCTAGCTTGTCCGCCGCATCGATGATGGTCGTGCCGTGGTCGACTTCGACCGCTACGCCGTCTATTTCTACATTTAACATCAGGCTTCCACCATATTCTGTTGCAGGCTGGCAGCGTCCACGCCATCTTCAACCATGCTGCGTCCGTGCCGGATATAGTATTCAAATTCCGGCCGGAAATGCTTGATAAAGCTCAACACCGGCGTAGCTGCAGCATCGCCCAGCGCACAAATGGTGCGGCCGGAAATATTGCCGCTGACATCGTTCAGCAGTTCCAGGTCTTCCATGCGGCCCTGGCCATCGACAATGCGCTTGACCACGCGGTATAGCCAGCCAGTACCTTCACGGCACGGCGTACACTGGCCGCAGGACTCCTCGTAAAAGAAGTAGGAAAGACGCTTTAGCGTCTTCACCATACAGGTGGTTTCATCCATCACAATCATGGAACCCGCGCCCAGGCTGGAACCGGCCTTGGACAAACCGTCATAATCCATGGTCGCGCCCATAATGGCAGACGCCGGCATCACCGCAGTCGAAGGCCCGCCCGGGATTACAGCCTTCAGCTTGCGGCCTTTCCAGACCCCACCGGCCATTTCCAGCAGGTCGACAAAAGGAGTGCCCATATTCACTTCAAAATTACCCGGCCTCTCGACATGGCCGGAAACGGAAAAAATCTTGGTGCCGCCGGAGTTGGCTACGCCCAGCTCCTGGAACGCCGGGCCACCGTGCTGCAATATCCAGGGGATGGATGCCAATGACTCGGTATTATTGATAGTAGTCGGCTTGCCGAATACGCCATAGCTGGCGGGGAAAGGCGGCTTAAAGCGCGGCTGACCCTTTTTACCCTCGAGGGATTCCATCAGCGCAGTTTCCTCACCGCAGATGTATGCGCCATATCCGTGAACGGCATACAGGTCGAAGCTGAAATCGGTGCCAAACAGATTCTGGCCGAGATAACCTGCAGCTTCCGCCTCATGCAGGGCAGCCTCGAAAATTTCGTAATCTTCCCATATCTCGCCATGGATATAGTTATAGGCAACGCGCGCACCCAGGGTGTAAGCGGCTATCGCCATGCCTTCAATGAGCTGGTGCGGGTTATAGCGAATGATATCGCGATCCTTGAAAGTACCCGGCTCGCCTTCATCGGTATTGCATACCAGGTATTTCACGCCGTCGTAGTAGCGTGGCATGAAGCTCCACTTGAGCCCCGTAGGGAAGCCTGCCCCACCGCGACCACGCAAGCCGGACAACTTGACCTGGCTGATGATATCGGTGGCTTTGACCTTGTCCGTGATAATGCGCTTGAACTCGGCGTAACCGCCCAGTTGCAGATAAGTCTCAAGGCTGGGGTCGGTGCCGGTGCGCAGGCAAACCAGTGTTTGTGCCGTAGCCATTAAGCCAGCCCTCCCAGGATTTCATCCACTTTTTCCGGGGTCAGATGTTCGCACATGCGCACATTATTGATATGGAACAACGGTGCGCCGCCGCAAGTACCCATGCATTCACCCTCTTTCAGGGTGAATTTTCCGTCGGAGGTAGTTTCATTAAATCCGATGCCAAGGCGCTTGTTCAGGTGGCTCACGATCGTATCGGAATCGCGCAGCATGCAAGAGATATTGGTGCAAACGGTGATCTTGTATTTGCCCACGGGCTCCGTCTCGTACATGGTGTAAAAGCTTGCCACCTCGAGCGCGGCAATATCCGGGATGCCCAGGTAATCGGCCACAAAGGAGATCGTTTCCTGCGAAAGCCAGCCTTTTTCTTCCTGGGCAATACGCAGGGCGGCCATCACCGCTGCCTGGCGACGGTCGGCCGGGTATTTGGTCAGCTCGTATTCTATTTTCTGCAGTGATTCAGGGGATAGCATTTATCTGTCGATCTCGCCAA
>CAZBSR010000070.1:0-5478 GCA_964494575.1 uncultured Methylophilaceae bacterium
TCCACTTTTATAAAATGGTTTTAAGACTAAATCTTGATAACTTATTTTGGGGACTATAAATGAAAAAGACTTTATTGCTGCTGGCACTTATAGCCAACCTGGCACCAATCGCAGCCATCGCAGAAGAGGGCGACATCGTTGTGCGCCTGCGCGCAGTCAGCGTTAGCCCAGATGTAAGCAGCAATCTAGGTAAACACATGGCAAGAAATATCGCTCCCGGCTTGATGTCTCCGGGCGCAGAACTTGCCGTAAACAATAATGTGATTCCGAAAATCGATTTTTCCTATTACATCACCAAGAATATTGCTGCCGAATTGATACTGGCGGCTGGTTCCAGGCACGACGTACGCATCACCAAAGCTGGGGCAGGCGCTGCTATCGGCAACCAGGATTTAGGCTCGATCAATGCATTGCCGCCCACACTCACCCTGCAGTGGCACTTTATGCCCGACCAGACATTCGATCCATACATCGGTGCCGGGATCAATTACTCCCTAATGTTGGATAGAAAGCTCGCAACCGAGTCAGGCGCGGCCGCCCCAATCAAGATCAAGGTGGAACGGGATAGCTGGGGACCAGCCATACAAGCGGGCTTCGACATCAACCTCGGAAACGGCTGGCTAATCAATGCGGACTTGAAAAAGATTTGGATGAGCACGGATGTAAAAGCCAAGAATCCATTAGTAGCCGGAACACCCTGGACCAAAATCGACAAGCTGGATATTGACCCATGGGTGATTGGTATCGGCATTGGCAAGAAGTTCTAGTCTTGGTTCCTACGGTGAGCCTATCACTGAGCATTCGCTGCTGTTAGGATAGACACTTTTTCAGAGGCCTCATAATGTCTGACATCATCGTTGAATCCAACCCATCCGAAGGGCGCCTGGCTGCCCTCGGCGTATCCAAATGGCCGACCTGGCGTAAGGAAATATCGGTATTCCCATGGGTTTTTCACGA
Source organism: uncultured Methylophilaceae bacterium (assembly GCA_964494575.1). Taxonomy (GTDB): domain Bacteria; phylum Pseudomonadota; class Gammaproteobacteria; order Burkholderiales; family Methylophilaceae; genus JBCKUK01. The sequence continues at coordinate 958 of CAZBSR010000070.1, forward strand.
GCAAGAGATTGCTTACATATTAGACGGCGAATGCGTCGTCACCCCTGAAAATGGAGCGCCGACAAGCTTTAAAAAAGGCGACCTGGTGACTTTCCCGGCAGGACTAAAGGTAAGTTGGGAAGTTAAACAACCATTACATAAACACTATCAGCTTGATGGCTCAGCTGTTAGCCAGATGTTCCGTAGATTGAAAGCTGCGATAGGCTTCTAGCTGGAATAAATGTCACACAAGAAAAACGGCTTAGAGAGAAATCCCTAAGCCGTTTTTCTTCGTAGGGAATAGGCTACCGAGCCACCAATCGTCATCGGATTCACGAAACCAGCTTGAGCCCGATAACGCCTGCCAAAATTAAAGTAATGCATAGCATCCTCAGCGGTGCAGCGGAGTCACCCAGCAGAGCCACTCCCAAAATCGTAGTGCCCGCTGCTCCGATACCGGTCCACACCGCGTAAGCAGTCCCCACTGGCAATGTACGTAGCGAGATTGAAAGAAGAAAGAGGCTCGATAATCCGGTAACGATTGTAAATAGTGCCGGCATCAATAGCGTGAAACCCTCTGACCATTTCATGCCCAACGCGAATGCGATTTCGAAAATTCCAGCAATGCAAAGTAGCGTCCATGCCATGCGACAGATCCTTTTGTTGATTCGCCAAGCGTTATGGCCTGGCAATGTTCGTGAGAGCTTTATTTGTCCAATGCAACACGCCCTCCCTCATCGGGGTCAAATAACGTCTCGCAAAAGCCCATGGCATGAGCAAGTAACCCTTGGCTGAAATAGAAGCGCTGCGCTCGCGCCATGTGTAAGCCTGTATCGAGTACAAAATGCCTGCAGCCCATTTCCCGTGCATATGCACGCGCAGTTGAAAGCAGTCTCGCCCCAACGCCTGCACTTCGAAACCCCTTCTGTACAACCAGGTCGTCAACAAAGACGAAACGCCCATACATCAGATTTTCCTGAAAACGGTAACCGATGACCCCGACGATCTGGCCCTCAAACCACGCTGCCGACAAACGAAATCCCTTTTCGCGCTGGCGCATCACCTGCTGGATAAACGAATCGACATCCTGCAGGTGCGGCCGCAACTCCAACATAACCGCGTGACACGCGCCGATATCTGCAAACTGCTCAATATTTCTAATTTCAATATCCGGGCGCATGGTATTTCAAACTTTCGCGGCGGCGGGAGTAATGCGAAACGTCACGCCCAATCGATTAAAGGCGTTCATCAGTCCGATCGCATAAGTGAGATCAACCAATTCCTTATCGCTGAATTCGGCAGCAGCAGCGTCATAGTCGGCTTCGGGAACGCCGGTTTCAGCGACGCGCGTTACAGTTTCTGCCCAGGCAAGCGCTTTACGTTCGCGAGTACTGAATACGTCACCCGCTTCGTGCCATACCGGTACCAGTACAAGCTTGTCCAAGTTAAGGCCATGTTTGAGCAGATCGCGGGAATGCATATCAATGCAAAAAGCGCAGCCATTTATTTGTGAAACTCGCAAATACACCAGATCGATCAGCTCTTTCGGCAAGCCGCATTTTTGAATATAGGCGTGTATCCCTCCGAAAGCCTTGTAACCTTCAGGCGAGGCCTTGGTGTGGTCGATACGATTACTCATGATTAGTCCTTAATTAAGTGAAGGACGCAATCTTGATGTATCTTGACCTACTTAAAAAGAACCATGAACGCTATTTAATACTAGGCCATGATAATAGTCGACGACAGGCATTATCGTGAGAATCCGTTAGCAGGCAGGCTAATTTTAGATTCTCATCTCTTCACATCAGTTTCAAAATACGCTTTCCAAGATTTTCGGCAGTAGCCCGGGAGTCAATATTGGTAAACCCCAGAAGCAAGGCCGGGATTTTATCTGTGCCCATTGTCCAATCCGCCAACGCTTCTCCATACAGCCCCTCTTCTCGCATACGCATTGCCAGCTGGAGATCTGACTGCTGGCCAAGCAAACGCAAGATCAAGTGCATTCCACCCGGCGGTGTATCGATTCGCATGTGCTTTCCCAACACACTTTCCAGGCCAGCCTTTGTCGCTTCCCGACGTTCGGCATATAGTTTTCGCATCCGTTGGATATGACGCGCAAAGTGTCCCTCCGTTATGAAAGCTGAGACGATGGCTTGCGTCAACTGAGGGCTTCCCCCCGTAAAGACCTGGCTGATCTGCTCAAAGCGCTCGACCTGCGTTTCCGGCACGACAAGATATGCAAGCCGGATGCCAGGGAAAAGAACCTTGCTGAACGTGCCGGAGTAGAGCACCCGGCCATCACGATCAAGGCTTTTTAGCGCGGGCAGGGGGCGACTGACATATCGGTACTCACCATCGTAATCATCCTCGATGACCCACGCATTATTTCGCGTGGCCCAGTCCAATAGCGCCAAGCGACGAGGCAAGGATAAAGACACGCACAGCGGGCTCTGATGTGCAGGTGTGACAACAGCTGCACGCGCCCGTGGCGCTATCCTGATTCCCTCGGATATGACCATGCCTTCTCGATCTACCGGCACCGGGATTGCTGCAATATGCAGATACTCCAGCAGCGCGCGCGTGGGCGGATAACCCGGATCTTCAAGCCAAGCGCGATCTCCCGGCTTCAGCAGCGCATGACCAATCAGCTCCAGGGTATGACGGTATCCAGATGTCACGAATACCTGTGAGGGAGAACAGTTGATCCCGCGCGATACATGCAGATATGCAGCGATTTCAGCCCGCAACGGCTGAAAGCCGTACACGGAGGGGTGAGTCATGTCGGATAGTTGCATGGCACGTACGCATCGAGCCCCCAGACGTGCCCATATCTTTCGAGGAAACATATCCAATGCGGGCAAACCCATCTGGAATGGCAGAATCGAATCTGGACGAAAACTCGCTGCAGAAAGGGCACTGCCTTGCTGAGGCCTTATGCTAGCAATGGGCTTTTGCGGCTTGAGATCTGGGGTCACAATGGTGCCCGCCTGGCCACGAGCCTGAATATATCCTTCAGCGCCTAACAAAGAATAAGCTGCTTCAATAGTCCCTCTTGCCAAACCCAATTCCTTGGTCAGGGCGCGTGCCGAGGGAATGCGGTCACCCGGCTTCAACAATCCGCTAGTAATGGCGTCGCGAAACCGATCGTAGATCTGGCGATAAAAAGGTTCGGTCGCCGTTGGATCCAACGGCGATATATTGCTGGTCTTCGCTACGGTCATAGTCTAAGTATTTTTACAGTTGATTAGAATGATTCCCCATGATGAGCCAGAGGTACAGCTCAAAGCAAATAAAGCGTGCATGCTCGCACACAATAATCATGGACTAGTCACAATTCCCATTCATGGACCTTGGTGGTAAGTCATGAGACTGTAAGATGATTGCTGTTCGCGCCCATCATGCGCGCGACGACAATGAAGGAGAATGAGTAAATGACCAAAATCCTGCATGTTAGCTGCAGCCCGCGCGGACAAGCCGCCGAGAGTTACAGGCTCTCTCAAAAGATTATCGGTTTTTTGCTGGAGAGCGAGCCAACGGCAATTTTAATGGATCGAGTAATTGGCGGCGGTGCCCTGTCGCATGTTGATGAGAATTATGCGACGGCCCTCGGTGCTCCACAACAGTTGTCTACGGCAATACCCCACGAAGGGGCTATGTCTCATTCCGAAGAGCTAATTCAGGAGTTGGAGGGGGCAGATATTGTGGTCATTGGAACCCCCATGCATAACTTCACCGTGCCATCTGCGCTAAAGTCGTGGATAGATCACATCGTTCGAATCGGGCGGACATTCAACGCTACTACAAACGGGAAAGTGGGCACGCTGTGTGATCGTCCAGTCTTTGTCGCCGTGTCCTCAGGTGGAGGCTATTCCGGGGAGCACACGCATCAGCCAGATTTTCTGACCCCTTACCTTAAAGCTATCATGGCTACCATTGGATTGCATAACCTAACGTTCTTCTCCGTTGAAGGTACAGCATTCGGGTCGGATGCTTTAACTGCGGCGAGGAGTAAAACTGATCAGGCACTACAAGAGTATTTTTCTTCGTTTCGCCCTTCATCATTGCGCGGCAATCAACAGAATGTAGCCTAATGACGATACGTACAATCAAGACCATCGCAGTATTTTGCGGATCCAACTCTGGAGTATCAGAAGAGTTTGCTGATAGCGCGCGCGCACTGGGCCGCGCCTTGGGGGAGGCAGGAATAACCCTTGTCTATGGCGGAACGACGAAAGGCCTAATGGGTGTTGTCTCTAATGCTGCTCTGGCTTGTGGCGGCAATGTACATGGCGTGATTACCGAAAGCCTGCACCAGCGTGGGCACTCCCACTCAGGCCTAACTCAACATGAAGTCGCACCAAACCTACGCAACCGGATGGAACGCATGGTTGAATTGGCGGACGCATTCATTGCAATGCCGGGAGGAATCGGAACTATCGAAGAACTCATGGAGGTATGGACCATGAACCAACTTTCAGAGATCGAAAAACCCATTGGCCTATTGAACTCTGCCGGTTTTTTTACGGCGTTTCTAGGCTTCAT
>CAZBSR010000070.1:5578-7121 GCA_964494575.1 uncultured Methylophilaceae bacterium
CCCTGAGGATCTATTTTAAGGGCTCGAATCCTATACCCAGTTAATACGGGCTCGGCGTAAACAAGATCCGATCCTTCTTTCTTAGCTCGATATAGGGTTTTAGAAGCCATACCGGCAAAAAAATAATTATTATCCCAATAATCGTTTTTTCCTGTGCTGGCATATTTGGCAATGGGCCCGATTCCTATAGACGGTAGAAATGTCATGACAGGCTTTTCATAACCCTCATGGCTATTAAATTTATTGCCATAATAATTGCCCATCCCATCTCTTTCATAAATGGTTCCATAACTCACAATGGGCCACCCATAATTTTTATTTCGTTTGATGAGATTGATCTCATCCCCCCCTCTAGGACCATGTTCAGTTAGCCAAAGCTCATTTGACTCCCGATCATACATAAGCCCTCCTGATGGTGATCTAAGACCTGACGCAAAGACTTCAGCATTAAGTCGTTTTAAATCTATACGAATGACTTTGCCGATAGAGGTAGTGTTATCTTGCACACGTTCCGGTTTAGAAAAATCTCCTATACTCAAATAGAGAGTGTGATCATTTTCCCCCACAGCCAACTTCCCACCCACTTGATGGCCCAATATAGGTTCCTTGATGGCAGGTCGACTTAAATATACTTCTCTTTTGAAGATGAGCTCGTAAACATCTTTATCTAGTTCAAATTCAGATACAGCTAGCCTGACTCCATTAAATTGCTCGTCCCAAACGGTATAGGCTACGAAAAGTGAATTATTGATAAGTAACGAATCCTTAACCCCGGATAAGTCTTTGCAATAAACCACATCCTTAGCATCACTTTCTTCAGTAGATTTCTCACTTCCGGGGATGAACTTGGATAATTTCTTTCCCGTTTTGGTTAAAACCATTTCGCTATCCAATTTCGCAAAATGGATATCCCCACATTTACTTATAAAAAGATATTGTCCTTCATCAAGCTTCTCAAAAGGACCCATTGGATAATTGTCTTCAAATGGCAAAGAAAATTCTCTGAGGTTTGAAGTACCGAAGACCGACTGAATTCGGACAGGCTCTTTCTCGATTTTAGGGGCATTAGCAATCAATAACGTGGGTACGTCGTTTTGATTAATATTATTGCTGGTCATGCCAGAAAGGCTGGATTGCTCAGATGTTGCGATACAGCTTTGAAAGGTGAGAAAAAATACCACTGTCAATAGAGCAATTTTCTGCATTAATACCTCAGAGGTTTAATAATTTAGATATAAATAGTTATACAGTTTACATGGCTATACAAAAACTACATTTTATAAGAGTCGCTGTAGTCTTTAATTAAGACCCAAAGAAAAACGGCCTAGGGATTTCTCCCTAAGCCGTTAATTTGGTTGGTATCCACCGGCGATTATGCCAGCCTTCTTTGTCCTAACTCAGTAAAACGATGGACTCGTTACTTCACTGCAGCCTTTCTGCCAGGTGCAGCAGGAGGAATATATCCAGAGACCCGGCAGAGTAACCCTTCTATCGGCTTACCCTCTTTGTAATGAATGACACTGCAATTCGATATCTTTTTTAG
>CAZBSR010000071.1:0-7095 GCA_964494575.1 uncultured Methylophilaceae bacterium
CAAGCTTTGCCCACAATGGCTGATAATCCGCACTCACCACACCGTAATGATTCAGCGTATTGCCGGCCTGCACTTGCCGTGCATTAAGCTCGGCATTGCTGTCCGTAGTCGCGCCCCTGAGGAGACGCTGCGAGGCCAGGAAAAGACTTTCCAGTAACTTGGCTTTCCACGCATTCCATACCTTGGGGCTGGTGCCGCGAATGTCTGCCACGGTCAGCAGATAGAGTGCCGTCAATCGGCGCTCATCGCCCATCAGTTTCGCAAAGCTTTCGATAACGGTGGGATCTGACAGGTCGGACTTTTGCGCCACACTGGACATGGTAAGGTGCGACTGCACCAGCCAGCCCACCAGTTCGCCATCTGCCTTGGGCAAGCCATGCAATTGGCAGAAACGCCTAGCGTCAGCCACCCCCAGTGTGGAGTGATCACCACCACGACCTTTGGCGATGTCGTGAAACAGTGCTCCCAGATAAAGCAGGTGCGGCGCGTCGAATTCGGCGAAAAGCCTGCTGCATAGCGGAAATTCGTGCGCAAATCGTGGCAGGGCGAAACGGCGCAGATTGCGCAATACATTCAGGATGTGCTCGTCGACGGTATAGACATGAAACAGGTCGTGCTGCATCTGCCCAACGATGCGGCCGAACGCAGGAATGTAGCGCCCAAGGATGCCGTAGCGGTTCATGCGCCTGAACGCGCGGGTGACGCCCGCAGGCTGGCGCAGTATCTGCAGGAACAGGCGCTTGTTTTCCGGGTCTTCACGGAACTCGCGGTTTACCAGGCTTTTTACACGATGCAATGTGCGCAACAGTTTCGCGCTCATGCCTGTCAGTTCAGGGTGCTGTGCCAGCAACAGGAAGCTTTCCAGGATGGCTGAGGGATTACGCTGCAAGAGTGTGGCAGATTTTATATCCAGCAAGCCATTGTGTGCTTCGAAGCGCGCATTGATGCGGGTCACTTCATGTTGCTCGGGGTAGATGCGCTCCTTCAATACCTGCAATAGGAGCTCGTTGATCCAGCTGATGAATTTTGCGCTGCGATAGAAGCCCTGCATGAGCTGCTCACTGGCGCGCCTTTGAGCTGTATTGCTATAGCCCAATGCTGTGGCCAGGTCATTCTGCAGGTCAAAGATGAGCCGATCTTCGCGCCTGTTGGCGAGGTAGTGCAGGCGCGTGCGCAGCATTTGCAGATGGCGCTCATGGCGCCTGATCTGGCGCGCCTCCAGCTTGCTGATGATGCCGTGTTTTACCAGCGCATTCCAGTTGTCGCCCAGCTCCAGGCTGCGCGCCATCCAGAGTATGGTTTGCAGGTCACGCAGGCCGCCCGGGCTTTCCTTGATGTTAGGTTCAAGGTTATAGGCGGTGTCGTTGAAACGCGCATGGCGCTGATCCTGCTCCTGCACTTTTGCTTCAAAGAACTCGCGCGGCCGCATGGCCTCTTTGAAGGACTGCTGGAATTTCCGGTACAGTTTTTTGTCGCCTATGAGGAGGCGGGCTTCCAGCAGGTTAGTCTGTACGGTGACATCTTTTGCGGCTTCTTCCGCGCATTCATCTGGATTACGCACACTGTGGCCGACTGCCAGGCCGATATCCCATAGCAGGCCGACGATGGCCTCAATGCTGAGGTTGGTCGCGTGGTCGACATGCTCAGGCAGGAGAATCAGCAGATCGACATCGGAGTAGGGGAATAGCTCTCCGCGGCCGTAGCCTCCGACGGCAATCAGGCAAACATCTTTTGCCAGGCCGGATTGCTGCCATATGTCGCATAACAATTCATCGACCAGTCTGCTATGCGCTTTCAGCAAGCGCGGAGTATCGGCATCACACTCAAATGTTGCGCGTAGCTCGGCCTGCCGCTGATGCAAATGACTGCGCCAAGCTTTGGCAAGGCTTTCAGGCTCGCGACAGGCTTGGCTGACGTTCATGTTACGAAGGCTTGATAATGGCGGGCATGGGTGGCGTGCCGGCAGAAACTGTCATTATTTCGTAACCGGTTTCGGTCACCAGGATGGTGTGTTCCCACTGTGCGGACAGGCTGTGATCTTTGGTGACTATGGTCCAGCCGTCGCCTAATTGTTTGATGTCGCGTTTGCCCGCATTAATCATTGGTTCGATCGTAAACATCATGCCGGCTTGTAGCTTGAGACCCGCACCAGGCCTGCCGTAATGCAGAACCTGCGGATCTTCGTGGAACACCTTGCCGATACCATGGCCGCAAAATTCACGCACTACGCTGTAGCCATTTTTCTCGGCGTAAGACTGGATGACATAGCCTATGTCGCCCAATGTCGCGCCCGCCTTGACCTTGTCTATGCCCAGCCACATGCAGTCATAGGTGATTTCGCATAGGCGCCTAGCCTGTATCGATGGCTCGCCTACATAATACATGCGGCTGGTGTCGCCATGGTATCCGTCCTTGATGACAGTGATATCGAGGTTAACGATGTCGCCGTTCTTGAGCACCTTTTCACTCGGTACGCCATGGCATATCTGGTGATTCACCGAGGTGCATATGGATTTGGGATAAGGCGTATGACCGCCTGGGGCGTAATTAAGCGGGGCGGGGATGGTGTTCTGCACATTCACCATATAATCATGGCAGAGCTGGTCGAGCCTTTCTGTGGTCACGCCGGGCTGGACATACGGCGTAATGTAATCCAGCACTTCAGACGCGAGCTTGCCTGCGACGCGCATTTTCTGGATATCCAGCTCATTTTTAATCGTTATTGCCATACATGTTCCATAGTGGTTGCTGTGAGCAGATTTCAGGATAAATGATGGATAATCCCCTCATTCAAACCACGCTGAACGCTGGGGTTTTCCTTGAATCCGGACAGTTGCTTATGTTAACATACTGCACCGTTTCAATTGGGACGGTATCTCTGCCGGATTTATCTGCGGAGATTTGATTTTAAATTAGAGCATGTGCCCCGTACAGGGTGTCCAGTAGCTGTTCTGGATGTTTTTGGGCGCATGTGAGCTATAACCCTTACTGGAGACTATTATGTCCGTTACTATGCGCGAAATGCTGGAAGCCGGAGTTCACTTCGGCCATCAAACCCGTTACTGGAACCCCAAAATGGCGCCGTATATCTTCGGCGACCGCAACAAGATTCATATCGTCAATCTTGAAAAAACCCTGCCGTTATTTGAAGATGCGCTGAAATTCATCCGTACGCTTGCTGCTAACAAGGGCCGTATCATGTTTGTCGGTACCAAGCGCCAAGCGCGCGATATCGTCAAGGAAGAAGCGCTGCGCGCGAATTGCGCCTATGTGAACCATCGCTGGCTGGGCGGCATGCTGACCAACTTCAAGACGGTCAAGCAATCCATCAAGCGCCTCAACGATTACGAAGCCATGCTGCTGGATGGCACCCTGGAAAAGTTCGGCAAGAAAGAGGCCCTTGGTTACAAGCGTGAAGTTGAGAAGCTTGAGCGCTCCATTGGCGGCATCAAGGAAATGGGTGGATTGCCTGATGCGATCTTCATCATCGACGTCGGCCATGAAAGTGGTGCCGTGACCGAGGCAGCAAAGCTTGGTATTCCGGTTATTGGTGTAGTCGATACCAATAACTCCCCGGATGGCATTGCTTATGTCATCCCTGGTAATGATGACTCCAGCCGTGCGATTCGCCTGTATGCCCGTGGCATTGCGGATGCAGTGCTTGAAGGCCGCACACAAACTATCGCAGAGATACTGAAATCTGCCGATGAAGAAACCGGCGGGGAAGAGTTCGTTGAGGTTGAAGAAGCCGCAACGGAGTAAACCCTGATCAAAGGGGCGTAAAGCCCCTTTTTTTACGTCTAAAATTACATTAATTCAAGCGCTGGCCCGCATTGCGATGAGCGGCCGGCAAGTTAAAGTTCAAGGAGCGAAAAATGGCTGAAATTACCGCCGCAATGGTGAAAGAACTGCGTGAGCGCACTGATGCGCCAATGATGGATTGCAAGAAGGCATTGAGCGAGGCTGAAGGTGATATGACACGTGCGGAAGAAATTCTGCGCGTACGTTTCGGCAATAAGGCCAGCAAAGCTGCAGGCCGTGTGGCCGCTGAAGGTACTGTCGGCATCGATATCAGTGCTGATGGAAAATTGGGCGCAATGGTCGAAGTGAACTGTGAGACTGATTTTGTCGCAAAAAATGATGATTTCCTGGCGCTTACGCGTAATCTCGCCAGCCTGGTGGCCAAGGAAGACCCAACGGATGTGGCTGCTTTGTCTGCATTAAAGATTGGCGATAGCACCGTGGAGGATACCCGCACCCAGGTCGTAGGCAAGGCCGGTGAAAACGTTACCGTGCGTCGTTTTGTGCGTATCCCGGCAAAAGGCAGAATCTCCAGTTATGTGCATGGCGCCAAGATCGGCGTACTGGTTGACCTTGTCGGTGGCGATGAGGCTTTGGGCAAGGATATTGCCATGCATATCGCTGCGACCAAGCCGAAGTCTCTGGATGCGAGCGGTGTAGCACCTGAATTGATCGAAGCCGAGCGTCGCGTGGCGATTGAGAAAGCCAGGGAAGCCGGCAAGCCGGAAGCCATGCTGGAAAAAATCTCCGAAGGTACTGTTCAGAAATTCCTGAAAGAAGTTACCTTGCTCAACCAGCCGTTTGTCAAAGACGACAAACAGACTATCGAGCAGTTATTGAAGTCCAAGGGTGCCAGCGTTGCATCTTTCACCATCTACCTGGTAGGCGAAGGCATAGAGAAGAAGCAAACCGACTTTGCTGCTGAAGTGGCTGCTGCTGCTGCTGTTTAAGTCGCTATCGTGAGTTAAAAATGCAGGGCGGCCGTGGTATATTTACCGTCGCCCTGTAAAATTGCTGCGCCGAGTATCGTTGCTCCGGCTGTCGTTCTATGAAACCGATTTTGGGAGTCACATGTCTGCACCCGCCTACAAACGTATCTTGCTCAAGTTGTCTGGCGAAGCCCTTATGGGCGATGACAGCTATGGCATCAATCGAGTCACTATCTCCCGTATTGTTACAGAGATCAAAGAGGTAGTTGATCTTGGCGTACAGGTCGCAGTGGTCATAGGCGGAGGCAATATTTTTCGCGGGGTAGCACCGGCCGCTGAGGGTATGGATCGTGCAACGGCCGATTATATGGGCATGCTGGCAACGGTTATGAATGCGCTGGCGTTACAGGATGCGATGAAGCATGTGGGCCTCAAGGCGCGCGTTCAATCCGCCCTTAATATCGAGCAGGTCGTAGAGCCCTATATACGCGGCAAGGCAATGCGTTATCTGGAAGAGGGGCGTGTGGTCATTTTTGGGGCAGGTACCGGTAACCCATTCTTCACGACCGATACCGCGGCTGCCTTGCGCGGGATGGAAATGAATGCGGATATCGTGCTCAAGGCCACCAAGGTCGATGGGATCTACACCGATGACCCTAAAACGAATGCTGATGCGATGCGCTATAAAACAGTCAGCTTTGACGAAGCCATCACCAAGAACCTCAAGGTCATGGATGCTACTGCATTGACCCTGTGCCGTGACCAGAAACTGCCGATCAATGTATTCAGTATTTTCAAGCAGGGTGCGCTGAAGCGCGTGGTAATGGGGGAGGACGAAGGCACCCAGGTTCTGCCTTAGCCGAAGTCATCATAATGGGCTTGTAGTTACCCCCATTCTGCCCTGATACAGTTAGGAGGAAGTAATGCTTAATGAAGTAAAAACAAACGCTGAGCAAAGAATGCAGAAATCTCTGGATGCGCTGAAAAGCGATCTGGGAAAAGTCCGAACCGGCCGTGCGCATACCGGTCTGCTGGACCATGTCATGGTGGAATACTATGGCTCCATGGTGGCCGTGAACCAGGTTGCCAACATAAGCCTGGGCGATGCGCGCACAATTAACGTGCAGCCCTATGAAAAAAACATGGTAGGCAAGGTGGAAAAGGCCATTCGCGATAGCGATCTGGGCCTTAACCCTGCTACTAACGGCGATATGATACGTGTCCCCATGCCTATGCTTACCGAAGAGCGCCGCCGGGATCTGATCAAGGTAGTCCGGACTGAGGCCGAAGATGCCAAGATTTCTCTGCGCAATGTGCGGCGAGACAGTAATGATGGGCTTAAGAAGCTGATGAAGGACAAAGAGATCAGTGAGGATGATGAACGTCGCGCCCAGGATGAAATTCAAAAGCTTACCGATAGGTTTGTCATAGAAGTCGATAAGATGTTGCAGCAAAAAGAAGCCGAATTGATGGCGGTCTAGTCCGCTTGCGTTAAAGCGTTAATGTCTGTTCTTATTGTTTCGAACGTCTCCTCACTCGCTTTATCGGCAGCTTGATGCAAACTGAAATGCAATCTGGCTTGAATATTTTATTTAACTCATCTGGAGCATTGATTGGCGATTTTTAGCAGCTCCACAAAAACCATTCCCAACATTACCAGTGTTCCGCGCCACATTGCAGTCATCATGGACGGCAATGGGCGCTGGGCGAGGAAACGTTTCCTGCCCAGGATTGCGGGCCATAAACGTGGTGTTGAGACTGTGCGTGAGTTGATCAGGCATTCAGTCACGCTTGGTGTCGAGTTCCTTACCTTGTTTGCTTTCAGCAGCGAAAACTGGCGCCGGCCGCCAGAAGAGGTGACTTTCCTTATGGGCCTGTTTATGGAAGCACTTAAGCGCGAAGTGAATAAGTTACATCAGAACAATATCCGCCTGATCATCATTGGCGACCGATCACATTTCGATGCGGCTTTGTGCGCACAGATCGAGACTGCAGAGCAACTCACCAAGGTCAATACCGGGCTTACGCTTACTATTGCGGCAAACTACGGCGGACGCTGGGATGTGATGCAGGCTATGAATAAACTGGCTCAAGCGCAGTCAGCCCAATTGCCGCCAGGAGCGCCGCTGCAGTTCGATGAAGAAGGTCTCGCTCAGCATCTTGCCATGCATTACGCGCCAGAGCCCGACCTGTTTATCCGCACGGGCGGCGAGCAGCGTATCAGCAATTTCCTGCTATGGCAGCTGGCTTACAGCGAATTCTATTTCACAGATACCCTCTGGCCCGACTTTGACGAGGCCGCATTCAATCTGGCGATTCAATCCTATCAAAAACGCGAGCGTCGCTTTGGCCGCACCAGCGAGCA
>CAZBSR010000072.1:0-6996 GCA_964494575.1 uncultured Methylophilaceae bacterium
CCATCAGTGCTGACGCGCTCTTGCACCACCACGGTATCCGCGCCTGGCGGAATCACCGCGCCAGTCATGATGCGTACACCTTCGCCTTTACCAACTTTGCCCATGAAAGCCTTGCCCGCAAAAGCAGTGCCGAGGATTTTGAGTTGGGTTGTCCCCGTAGGGTTTAGATCATCTGCGTTAAAGGCGTAGCCATCCATGGCGGAATTGTCATGGTTCGGGACATTGCATGGCGACAGGATGTCTTCTGCCAGTACCCGTCCGAGTGCGCTGCGTAATGCCACACATTCCTTCGCTACGACGGGGCTAAGGTAATCGCGTATATGCCCGCGCGCCTGTATGACCGGCATCGAGTCAGGGTCGTAATCATCCAGGCAACTTGCACCGCTGACCAGATCCGAGATGGGTTTTTCGCTCATAAAGTGATGGGTTGTAATTTTATAAAGATGAAATAAGTTTAACGCCAGCCTGTTGCGTTTTGAGCCATTGCAAAATAAATTCGGCAATCTCGGCCGGGTTGTTGAGATCAAGCACCGGCAACTGCGTTTCGACAGCGCCGTTGCTGGCTACCGCAATCACGTTTTTATCCGTATCGGCTATCAAGGGGTTTTGCAGCTCAGGCCGATAGACTTCAATCTTGGGAATGGATTCGCTCTTGAATCCTTCCACCACGATCAAATCCGCCAGGCTGTCATCAAGGTGCGGAAGCAAATCCGCCAAGCCCGGCTCTTTCTCCGGGCGATCATCAATGCGTGACAATTCTGTCATAAGTGCCCAGCGGTGACGCGAGCCCAGCAGCATTTGTACTGCGCCCGCTTCGCGCAAACGAAAGCTATCCTTGCCCGGATGATCAATATCGAACGAGTGGTGAGCGTGCTTGATAACGGAGACGCGCAGGCCACGTGAGCCGAGTAGGGGGATCAAACGGGTCAGCAGCGTGGTTTTCCCTATACCGCTGCCGTAAGCGCAAAAGCCCAATACCGGTATTTTGGAGTGAATCACAGTGATTTCTCCAACTCGGCCAGTTCTGCAGTGGTGTTGATATTGGCAAAAGCTTGCGGATTATCGTCAAAGGATATTTCAATCGTATTCAGTGTACTGAACCAGGCATCCACTTTACGTCCGCCGCCTCGCAGGAAGCCTTCAAGGTTGGGAAGCAGCGATCTCCGGCACAGGCAGAATACGGGATGCAACTGTGAGCCCGTTCGGGCTGTGGCTAGGTCCGCATCGCTTTCAATCAGGCCGCTCATCAGGCGCTCGGCCAGATCCATGGGTAATAAAGGGGAGTCACAGGGCACGGCCAATACATGCGTGCTGGACGCTGCCAGCATGCCTTTTTGCAGGCCGGCCAGGGGGCCGGCAAAGCCCGTGATGTCATCCTGAATCACTGGATAGCCCAGCGCTTTGTATTGAGCGATTTCGCGATTGGCGTTGATAAGCACTTCATCCACCTGCGGGTTGAGGCGTTGCGCAACGTGCGCAATCATGGGCTGGCCCAGGAAGCTGACCAGGCCTTTATCGATGCCGCCCATTCTGCGGCCCAGGCCGCCAGCCAGGATGATGCCTGTGATCGTCATAAAGGGAGCTCGCAACGGGTGCAGGTGGTTTCGGGGTGGTGCTTCATAAGGGAGTAGCGGGCTTAGCCGCCAGTATGTGACATAAAACGTATCACGGCAGGCTCGGCTCTGCGCAGATCAAAATCGTGACCCTTGGGTTTGGCCTGCATCGAGCCCAGAATTGCCTCAACCAGAGGCCTGTCATCATTTGGAAACCCGCGCAGCAAGGGCATCAAATCCACTTTATCTTCCTGGCCTAGACATAGATAAAGCTCGCCTTTGCAGGTGATGCGCACGCGGTTGCAAGACTCGCAAAAGTTATGGCTATGCGGGGATATGAAGCCCACTTTTGTTTGCGTATCGGGGATGCGCCAGTAACGCGCAGGACCGCCGGTGCTTTCTGCGCTGGGCATTAATGTATAGCGCTGCTGCAGCAAACTCAGAGTGGCTTCGTTACTGACAAATGTGGAGTTGCGGGTATGGTCAACTTCGCCCAGCGGCATTTCTTCAATAAATGAAATATCGATGTTTTGAGCGATAGCGAAATCTACCAGTGATACGGCTTCATCGTCATTGAAGCCGCGCATCAGCACGGTGTTCAGTTTGATGTTGGCAAAGCCTGCGGCTTTGGCCGCGGCCAGGCCACGCAGCACTTTATCCAGATCGCCCACCCGGGTGATCTTGCGAAAGCGTTCGGCATCCAGGCTATCCAGGCTGATATTGATACGGCGCACGCCGGCGTTCTTTAAAGCTTGCGCCTGATGCTCCAGTTGCGAGCCATTGGTCGTGATGACCAACTCGCGTAGATCCGCCAGTTGGCCGATCTCTTCGAATAGCCATAGCGCATTCTTGCGTACCAGGGGCTCACCACCGGTGATACGCACTTTTTTAACGCCGAGCGAAACAAAGGCTTTGACCAGGCGCGCGCACTCTTCCAGGCTCAAGACTTCGTTGCGCGGCAGGAAAGTCATGTCCTCGGACATGCAATAGACACAGCGGAAATCGCAGCGATCAGTGATCGACAGGCGGATATAGTCCACCTTGCGGCCGAACTGGTCGATCAACACCTTGTTGGGGGCCACGGCTAACATTCAGGGGACGTTTTAACCTTGCGTTGCATATGTTGAGGAATACCGTATAGCAGAGGCTTTAAGCCATTAATGACAGGTGGTCTTTTATCGCGCTCGCGACAATAGGTTCAAGTCCTTTACCCTGGCTATTGGAAGTATGCTCGATAATTTGCTTGCACATGCTGGGCGTCCAAAAGCGCTTAAGATGTTTGGCGATGTCTTTTTGGGCTTGCTCAGTATCTGGATAAGTGCAGAAAAAACTGCCTATCTGGTTAGCCATGGTGATGAGGTGTTCGGTTTTCAAGCGATTTCCTTATGTAAGATTCTATCTGGTCGGCTATAGACCACATGCTGGTTATTACGGGCAAATCCCACCAGCGTAACGCCGCAATCCCGGGCTATGCGTATGGCAAGACCAGTGGGCGCAGATATTGCCACCAGCATTGAGATGCCGGCGCAGGCCACCTTTTGTACCATTTCATAGCTGGCGCGGCTGGTAGTGAGTACAAATCCGGGCTGGGTATCATGCTGATGCGCGCGCGCGCCTATCAGCTTATCCAGCGCATTATGACGGCCCACATCTTCCCGCAGCATGGCGATAGAGCCATCCGGCTTCACCCATGCGCTGGCATGGGTAGCTCCGGTGAGTGTCTGCAGCTGCTGCTGCTTGTAGATATTCTGGTGCGCCAGATAAATCGACTGGCTCTGAATACGATCCGCAATATTGACTACTTTGGGGGAGTGAATACTATTCGGGATACGCATGGCCTGATCCAGGCTTTCCGATCCGCACAGGCCGCAACCCGTACGCCCGCTCATGCTGCGACGGCGCTCCTTGAGTTGCTGGAAGCGCTCAGTAGCGATTTGCATATGCAGCTCAATGCCTTTTGCCTGAGGCATGATCTCGATATCGTAAAGCTCCTCAGCGCTTGAAAGTATGCCTTCAGAAAGGGAAAATCCCAGCGCAAAGTCAGCTAGATCCTGTGGCGTGGCCAGCATGACAGCATGCGAAATGCCGTTGTAAACCATCGCCACCGGCACTTCTTCTGCCACACAGTCATCAAGATTCTCGATACGGCCATCATCCCACTTCAGCACAGGGTAAGTGCCCGTAGTCGCCTCCGTAAAAACGTTTTCGGTCTTGGTGAGTATCATGTGATTTACCTCGTACCTGCGATGCCCTATTCCTTGCCAGCCAGAGCAATCTGCTCTTCGCTGAACTCCTCATAGTTGCGTTGCCATTCGGAAGGCTGCGTGACGCGTGTTACCTGTACGGCGGTCACCTTGAATTCCGGGCAATTGGTCGCCCAGTCCGAATTTTCGGTGGTGACGACGTTTGCACCAGACTCAGGGTAGTGGAAAGTCGTATAGACAACGCCTGGCGGCATACGCTCGGTTACTGTCGCCCTCAGCGCGGTATCGCCTGCGCGGCTGATGACCCCTACCCAGTCGCCATCCTTGATACCCCGCTCTTCGGCATCGTGGGGGTGGATGTCGAGGCGGTCTTCCTTGTGCCACGCGACGTTCTCGGTGCGGCGGCTTTGTGCTCCCACATTGTATTGAGATAGGATGCGGCCCGTAGTAAGTATCAGCGGGTACTTAGCCGTGACGCGTTCGGAAGTTGGTATGTATTCCGTCAGGAAGAACTTGCCTTTACCGCGCACAAACTCATCAATGTGCATAGTGGGCGTGCCTTCGGGGTGCTCGTCATTGCATGGCCATTGGATGCTTCCAAGCTCGTCCAATTTCTTGAAGCTTACACCATGGAAAGTGGGCGTCAGCAGCGCGATTTCATCCATGATCTCGGAAGCGTGTTTATAGGGCATAGGGTATCCCATTGCCTCGGAAAGCATGGCGGTGATTTGCCAATCCTCGTAACCATTCTTTGGTGCCATTGCCCGGCGTATCGGAGAGATACGGCGTTCGGCATTGGTGAAAGTGCCGCTCTTTTCCAGGAATGAGCAGCCTGGCAAGAAGACATGCGCATACATCGCGGTTTCGTTAAGGAATAAATCCTGCACGATGACACACTCCATGGACTCCAGTGCATGGGTCACATGCTGTGTATTAGGGTCTGATTGCGCTATGTCTTCGCCTTCGCAATACAGTGCCTTGAAGCCGCCCTCAATAGCGACATCCAGCATATTTGGGATGCGCAGCCCGGGCTCACCACTGATTGGCCGGCCCCACGCGGCTTCAAACAAGGCACGGGTCGTATCATCGGATACATGGCGATAGCCTGGGAATTCATGCGGGAAGGAGCCCATGTCACATGAGCCCTGCACGTTGTTCTGGCCGCGCAAGGGGTTAACGCCTACGCCTTCACGCCCCAGGTTCCCCGTCGCCATGGCGAGATTGGCAATCCCCATGACCATGGTCGATCCCTGGCTATGTTCGGTCACGCCCAAGCCGTAATAAATGGCGGCATTACCGCCAGTGGCAAACATTCTTGCCGCAGCACGCAGCTCGTCTGCGGGTACGCCTAATTCGGCAGCGAATGCCTCCGGAGAGTTTTCGGGCTTGGCGACAAAATCGCGCCAGATCTCAAAAGAATCCCACTCGCAACGGGAGCGTACAAAGGCTTCATCAACCAGGCCCTCGGTGACGATGACATGTGCCATCGCACTGATAAGCGCAACGTTAGTACCGGGGCGTAACTTCAGGTGGTAGTCGGCCTTGACGTGAGGGCCCGAAACCAAGTCAATCGTACGCGGGTCAGCAATGATGAGTTTGGCGCCCTGGCGCAACCGGCGCTTCATTTGCGAGGCAAAAACAGGATGCGCATCTGTCGGGTTGGCGCCGATAATCATGATGACATCAGACTTCATAACGGAATCGAAAGTCTGGGTTCCTGCGGATTCGCCGAGGGTCTGTTTGAGCCCGTAGCCTGTTGGTGAGTGGCAGACTCGCGCACAGGTGTCGACATTATTGTTTCCGAACACCGCACGTACCAGTTTTTGTACGACGAAGACTTCCTCATTGGTGCAACGCGAGGAGGAGATTGCTCCTATCGAGTCGCGTCCATATTTGGCCTGGATACGCTTTAACTCGCTCGCGGCATAGCCAATGGCCTCTTCCCAGGACACTTCGCGCCATGCATCCTTGATGCTGCTACGGATCATTGGCGTAGTGATGCGATCCTTGTGGGAGGCGTAACCCCAGGCAAAGCGGCCTTTGACGCAGGAATGACCGTGATTGGCGCCGCCATTTTTGTTGGGCACCATGCGGATGACTTCTTCGCCGCGCATTTCCGCATTGAATGAACAGCCTACCCCGCAATAGGCACAGGTGGTGACAACGGTATGCTCTGGAAGGCCCTGCTCGATCACCGATTTTTCCATGAGCGTTGCGGTAGGGCATGCCTGGACGCAGGCGCCGCAGGAAACACACTCAGAGTCCATGAAGTTATCAAAATTACCGGCGGCTACTTTTGACTCGAAGCCGCGTCCCTGGATCGTGAGCGCAAATGTACCTTGTGTTTCTTCGCATGCCCTTACACAGCGTGAGCAGACGATACATTTAGATGGGTCAAATGAGAAATAAGGGTTCGAGTTATCGGTTTCCAGCTTCAGATGGTTTTCACCCTCGTAGCCATAGCGCACTTCACGCAAGCCTACAGCACCGGCCATGTCCTGCAATTCACAATCACCATTGGCCGAGCAGGTGAGGCAGTCAAGCGGGTGGTCGGAGATATAAAGCTCCATTACGCCACGGCGTACGTCAGCCAGTTTGGGTGTTTGGGTGTGAACCTTCAGGCCCTCGTCCACCGGGGTAGTACAAGAGGCCGGATAGCCGCGCCGGCCCTCGATTTCCACCAGGCATAAGCGGCACGAGCCGAAAGGCTCAAGGCTGTCTGTAGCGCATAGTTTTGGAATATTGATGCCGGCGACTGCAGCCGCATGAATAATGGAAGTGCCGGCAGGGACAGTGACTTGAGCCCCGTCGATTTCAAGCGTGACTTGCTTTGTGCTGCTCCGCGCCGGTGTTGCGTAATCCAGTTGGTCATCCATGATGCTCTCCTAACTACTTCTTTTTTATCAGGCTGCACGTTCTTTCTGGTGTAAGCCGAAATCTTCAGGGAAATGATTCAGGGCGCTTAACACCGGGTAAGGTGTCATGCCGCCTAGGGCGCATAGTGAGCCATTCAGCAAGGTATCGCTTAAATCGCGCACTAGTGCTATGTTTTTGGCATGGTCGGTACCAGCTATGATCTTGTCCATGACTTCAGCGCCACGGACGGAGCCTATGCGGCATGGGGTGCATTTCCCGCAGGATTCGATAGCACAGAATTCGAAAGCGTAACGTGCCATCTTGGCCATATCCACGGTGTCATCGAAGGCTACTATGCCGCCATGGCCGAGCACAGCCCAGAT
>CAZBSR010000073.1:0-6708 GCA_964494575.1 uncultured Methylophilaceae bacterium
GAGATCGACTACGACGAGATGGAGCGCATCGCGCTGGAATGCAAACCCAAGTTGCTGATCGGCGGCGCTTCTGCCTATGCGTTGCGCTTCGACTGGGAGCGCATGGCCGAGATCGCGAAGAAGGTCGGTGCGTATTTCATGGTGGATATGGCGCATTATTCCGGCCTGATTGCCGCGGGCGTTTACCCGAACCCGGTGCCGCATGCCGATTTCGTGACCTCGACTACCCACAAGACCCTGCGCGGACCGCGCGGCGGCATCATCCTGGCCCGGGCAGAATTCGAGAAATCCATCAATTCGAATGTATTCCCTTCATTGCAGGGCGGTCCGCTCATGCATGTGATCGCCGGTAAGGCTACCGCCTTCCTGGAAGCGCAGCAGCCGGATTTCAAAATCTATCAGCAGCAGGTGCTGAAGAATGCTGTCGCGCTGGCTGAAACGCTGGCTGAGCGCGGTTTGCGCATCATTTCCGGGCGCACCGAATCGCATATGTTCATGGTAGACCTGCGTCCCAAGCACCTGACCGGCAAAGTCGCCGACGCTGTGCTCGGGCTTGCGCATATCACTGTGAACAAGAACGCCATCCCGAATGATCCTGAGAGCCCGTTCGTGACTTCCGGTATCCGTATCGGCTCACCGGCGATCACCACACGCGGCTTCAAGGAAGCTGAAGCGAAACAGGTGGCACACCTGATCGCCGATGTGCTGGATAACCCGACGGATGAGGCTGTTATTGCGGCGACCAAGGAAAAGGTCCATGCATTGACCGGCCGTTTCCCGGTATACGGCTAAAACCTGTGAAAAGTGAAAGGTGAAAAGTGAAACGTATTAGTTCAACCTCCCAGTCGTTGCCGGTGCATGGCTTGCGGCGTTTCACGTTTCCCGGTTCCCATTTCCCGGCATCATCATGAAATGTCCTTTTTGCGGTGCCGACGATACCCAGGTCATTGATTCTCGGGTCAATGAAGAGGGCAACAGCATACGCCGCCGCCGGCGCTGTGCCAGTTGCGATAAGCGCTTTACCACTTACGAGGTGGCCGACCTGCACCTGCCGCAGGTGGTGAAGCAGAACGGCACGCGCGAGGAATTCAGCAGGGACAAGCTGCGGCTTTCGTTCACGCGTGCGCTGCATAAACGGCCGGTGCCGACCGAATATGTGGATCGTGCCATCGACCATATCGTGCAAAAGATACTGGGGCAGGGCGAGCGCGAAATCGCCGCGCGCGACCTGGGCGAGGTCGTGATGCAGGAGCTGCGGGTAATGGACAAAGTGGCCTACATTCGTTTCGCTTCGGTGTATCGCAGCTTCCAGGACGTGGACGATTTCCACGACGTCATTCGCGACTTGTAAGCTCGTATAAGTCACAGCATCCCGCCATGACTATCCATTCCTCCGCAGATCATCTGTTCATGGCCCAGGCGCTGCGCCTGGCCGAGCAGGGCCTCTATACCACCATGCCGAATCCGCGCGTGGGCTGTGTCATCGTAAAAGCCGGCCGGGTAATCGGTACTGGCGCGCATCTGCGTGCCGGGGAGCCACACGCGGAAGTGCTGGCATTGCGTGCCGCAGGCGGGGAAGCACGGGGAGCCGATGTATATGTGACGCTGGAACCATGTAGCCATCATGGGCGCACACCGCCTTGTGCCGATGCCCTGGTGCAGGCAGACGTGAAGCGCGTGGTAGTAGCCATGCAGGACCCGAACCCGCAGGTCGCCGGTAGCGGGCTTGCCTATCTCAAGGAACACGCCATAGAGGTTTCCTGCGGCCTGATGCAGGCCCAAGCCATTGAGCTTAACCCCGGTTTCATTTCACGCATGTCACGCAATCTCCCTTTTGTCCGCAGCAAGATTGCCGCCAGCCTCGATGGTCGCACGGCGTTGACCAATGGCGAGAGCAAGTGGATCACCGGCACAGCTGCCCGGCTTGACGTGCAGCACTGGCGCGCGCGTTCCAGCGCTATCCTGACGGGGATTGAGACTGTGCTGGCGGATGACCCTGGCATGACGGTACGCGAGCTGGATATCCCGCACCAGCCGCTGCGCGTGGTCGCCGATAGCCGCCTGCGCATCTCGCCGCAGGCAAAAATACTGCAGGGCGGCAATGTGCTGATAGCGCATACGGCCGACCCCGACAATAAAGCGATCGCCTTGCGGGATGCCGGTGCGGAGCTAGTGGAGCTACCCGATACTAATGGCCGCGTATGCCTGAAAAGCCTGATGACCGAGCTAGCCAGGCGCGAGATCAACGAAGTGCTGGTGGAAGCCGGACAAGGGTTGAATGGCGCGCTGCTGGAGCAGGGCCTGATCGATGAGTTGCTGATCTATTATGCCCCGGTGCTGATGGGCGGCGAAGCCAGAGGTATGTTTGCCATGCCGCCCCTGACCCAGATGAGTCAGCGTACCCAACTGGATATTATCGAGCTACGGCAAATCGGCGGCGATATCCGCATTCGCGCCAAGCCCGTAAAGATTAGCGGCTGACGACCTATGCTGATCGATACGCACTGCCACCTGGATGCCGGCGAATTCGATGCAGATCGCGATACGGTGGCGCAGGTTGCCCTGGAAAATGGGGTTCGCGTGATAGTGGTGCCTGGCGTCGAGCGGGCCAATTTTGACACTGTAATCCGCCTCACCGAAAAACACAGGCAATGCGCCCTGGCGCTGGGCATTCATCCTTCCTACGCGGACAAGGCCCAGCCAGATGATCTGGCCTTCCTGGCTGCGCTGGTCGAGAAGAACAACCCGGTTGCGATCGGCGAGATCGGGCTGGATTTCTTTGCCGAGCGTGGTGAGCCTGATTATAAACGCGAGACGCAGGAGCATTTCCTGTCCGAGCAGCTGAAGTTGGCACAGCAGTTCGACCTGCCGGTCATCCTGCATGTGCGCAAGGCAGTCGATGATGTGCTCAAGCACCTGCGTCGGATCAAGGTGCGGGGCGGCATCGCGCATGCCTTCAATGGCAGCAGGCAGCAGGCCGATATGTTTATCGAGATGGGTTTCAAGTTGGGATTCGGCGGTGCCATGACCTATCCACGCGCGTTGAGGATACGTGAGCTGGCGCAGACACTACCGCTGGAAGCTATCGTGCTTGAAACCGATGCGCCGGATATCCCGCCGGAATGGCTGGGGCACCATGGCCGCAACACACCCGGCCAACTGTTAAATATCGCACAGACGCTGGCGGATTTGAGGGACCTGGATGTCGCTCAAGTGGCTGAAATAACAACGAAGAATGCGCTGCAAGCCTTGCCTAAATTAGCCGACTTATGCACACCACCTCAAGTGCTACATTAAGCAAATGTAAAAAATTGTGATAATCCAATGACATATAATAAACCATTGATTTATATAAAAAAATTAACAGATTAAATATTAAGCGTTTACGAAAAGTTGTTTCAAATGCAAGAGTTACATTTTTAAGTCACAGATATTCACAAAGTTATCCACAGTTTTTGTGGATGACATAATTCGAATTTAATAGGTATTTATTAAGCAGGTTTCCGATGAATGTGAACGGCAAAAATTTCCGCACGATATGGGCTGTCTCCGATGTGAAGTCAGACCGAAAAAGTGTCCATGTCATCGACCAGACTTTATTGCCGCACAGGTTCGAGACGGTACAAATCACCAGTTTGCAGGATATGGAATACGCCATCAGGACAATGCAGGTGCGCGGTGCGCCGTTGATAGGCGCGGCGGCGGCGTATGGCGTGGCGCTGGCCATGCAGGAAGATGCCGGTGACGCCTCTCTTGCGGCCGCTTGTGCCGCGCTGCTTGCCACACGCCCCACTGCGGTGAACCTGCAATGGGCTTTACAGCGCATGACCCGGCATCTGAGGGTTATCGATCCTGCGCAGCGGAATGCGGCCGCATGGCAGGAAGCCGCAGATATATGTGACGAAGATGTGAAGCTGAACGAGGCCATCGGCCAGCACGGCCTGAAATTGATACAGCAACTGGCCGCAGCCAGAACCGGCGTGCTGAATATATTGACCCATTGCAATGCCGGCTGGCTGGCGACAGTGGATTGGGGCACTGCGCTGGCACCTATCTACGCCGCACATAACGCCGGTGTCCCGCTGCATGTCTGGGTGGATGAAACTCGCCCGCGCAGCCAGGGCGCCAGCCTGACGGCCTGGGAGCTGGGTAAGCAGGGAATTACGCATACGGTTATATGCGACAGCGCCGGCGGCCATATGATGCAAAGCGGCAAGGTGGATATGGTCATCGTAGGCGCAGACCGTGTGACGAGTACCGGTGATGTCTGCAACAAAATCGGTACCTATCTGCAGGCACTGGCGGCGCATGACAACCGCATTCCATTTTATGCGGCAGTGCCGTCGCCGACCATAGACTGGAGCATACAAGATGGCCTGACGGAGATCGTGATCGAGGAGCGCAGCGCAGACGAAGTGGCGTTTGTAACGGGGCACTTGGCCAACGGCAATGACAAAGGCCAACTGGCCACGGTGAATATCCTGCCTGCCGACAGCATGGCAGCCAACCCGGCATTCGACGTGACACCGGCGCGGCTGGTGACTGGTATCATTACCGAATCGGGCGTGTGCCAGCCCGGACAATTGAGAGCGTTATTTTCAGGCAAGTGATAAGGCTAATCTGATGCAACTGCTGCGCGAACAACTGGTTACTGCCGCAAAAAAACTGTGTGCCATCGGCCTGAACCAGGGTGCCTCTGGCAACGTCAGCGTGCGTTCCGGCGACGGTTTCCTGATTACGCCCTCAGGGGTAAAAACAGAGGCCTTAACGCCGCGCGACATGGTATTCATGGACTTCTCCGGCGAGGTGCCGGGCAAGGACAACAATATCAAGCCATCCAGCGAGTGGCGCTTTCACCGCGATATCCTGCAGGCGCGCAAGGAAGTTGGCGCGGTCGTGCATACCCACTCCATGTTTGCCACCAGCATGGCCTGCCTGCGCCGCGATATTCCGCCGTTCCATTACATGATTGCGCTGGTGGGCGGCAATAGCATCCGTTGTGCACCGTATGCATTGTTCGGCTCGCAAGCCTTATCTGACGCGGCTCTCGAGGCTCTGGTGAATCGCAAGGCCTGTCTCCTGGCCAATCACGGCATGATCGCCCTGGGCCGAGACCTGGAACAAGCGGTGGACGTGGCGTTGGAAGTGGAAACCCTGTGCGAGCAATATTGGCGTGCCTTGCAAATCGGTGAGCCGCACCTGCTGACAGAACAGGAAATGGCAGAGGTTTTTCGTCAATTCAAAGGCTACGGCAACTGGGACAAAGCCTGAAATCTCTTGACGCGTCGCTCCCGATTTAAATTTTAAACCGGGTTTGCAGGGCGAGCTTTCATTGTGGCAAGCAGCCCTTTCCAGTAAAATGGATTCCCGTCTGCAATGTCCAAAAAGTTTTCACATGACCAAATTCGTATTCGTAACTGGCGGGGTCGTTTCCTCCTTAGGCAAGGGCATTGCGGCAGCATCGCTCGGCGCTATTCTTGAGTCTCGCGGCATCAAGGTGACCATGCTCAAGCTTGATCCGTACATCAACGTTGACCCTGGCACCATGAGCCCATTCCAGCACGGTGAAGTATTCGTCACCGACGACGGTGCCGAGACCGACCTGGATCTGGGCCACTACGAGCGCTTCATCAGTGCACGCATGGGCAAGCGCAACAATTTCACTACCGGCCAGATCTACGAAACCGTCATCAAGCGCGAACGGCGCGGCGAGTACCTCGGCAAGACAGTGCAGGTCATCCCGCATATCACCGATGAAATCAAGAACCAGATCAAGCGTGGCGCTGAAGGCGCAGATGTCGCCATTGTCGAAGTCGGCGGTACTGTCGGCGATATAGAATCGCTGCCTTTTCTTGAAGCCATCCGCCAGATGGGGTTTGAAGAAGGCCGCGGCAACGCGTGCTACATCCATTTGACGCTGGTGCCCTGGATTGCGGCGGCGGGTGAGCTCAAGACCAAGCCCACCCAGCATTCGGTGAAAGAGCTGCGCGAAATCGGTATCCAGCCAGATGTATTGCTGTGCCGTGCCGACCGGCCGATTCCTGATGACGAACGCCGCAAGATCGCGCTATTCACCAATGTTGCGCCGGAAGGCGTGATCTCGGCGATTGATGCCGATTCCATTTATAAGATTCCCGGCCTGCTGCATGACCAGATGATCGATGAGATCGTCTGTCACAAGCTCGGCATACTGGCAAAAGCTGCCGACCTGTCGAGCTGGAAAAAGATCGTCGCCGCGCTGGCAGCACCGCAACATGAAGTCAATATTGCATTCGTCGGCAAATATGTCGATCTGACGGAATCCTACAAATCGCTTACCGAAGCGCTGATCCATGCCGGTATCCATACGCAGTCCAAGGTGCGCATCCACTACATGGACTCGGAAGAAATCGAGAAGGACGGCACCGCGCCGCTGGCCAAAATGGATGCGATCCTGGTGCCGGGCGGATTCGGCAAGCGTGGTACCGAGGGCAAGATTGCCGCCATCCGTTTTGCGCGCGAGAACAAAATCCCTTACCTCGGCATCTGCCTGGGCATGCAGCTGGCAGTGATCGAGTTTGCACGCGACGTAGCCAAACTGGCGGATGCAAACAGTACCGAGTTCAACCCCGATACGCCGCATCCGGTGGTCGGTCTGATCACCGAGTGGCAGACCGCCGACGGTGTGCTGGAAAAACGCGACGAAAACTCCGATCTTGGCGGCACCAT
>CAZBSR010000074.1:0-6551 GCA_964494575.1 uncultured Methylophilaceae bacterium
ATGTTCAAGCGCAATGCCGCCATCAGCATACCGGGAGTGATCTTGTCACAGTTGGAAATACACACCAGCGCATCGGCACAGTGGGCATTCACCATGTACTCCACGCTATCGGCGATCAGGTCGCGGCTCGGCAAGCTATAAAGCATGCCGCCGTGACCCATCGCGATGCCGTCATCCACTGCGATGGTATTGAATTCCTTGGCAACACCGCCTGCGCGCTCAATCTCGCGCGCCACCAGCTGCCCCAGGTCTTTCAGGTGTACATGGCCGGGCACAAACTGCGTGAAGGAGTTTGAGATAGCAATGATGGGCTTGTCGAAATCGCCGTCCTTCATGCCGGTCGCACGCCAAAGGGCGCGCGCGCCTGCCATGTTGCGGCCGTGAGTAGTAGTGCGTGAGCGATAGACGGGCATTGTGCTGGAACCTCTAAATTGATAAGGAACGTATAATATCTATACTTGTTGACACCATTTTACTCCAATCTGAAAGTAGCTTATACATGCTCGTGCATCCGCAAATTGATCCCATCGCTATTCATCTTGGCCCATTAGGGGTGCATTGGTATGGCTTGATGTACCTCATCGGCTTCCTGAGCGTGCTCTGGCTGGGGAAATGGCGTGCGCGGCACCATCCCGCAAGCGGCTGGAAAGAATCGGAAATCGATGACATATTATTTTATGGGGCGCTGGGCGTGATACTGGGCGGCCGTCTCGGCTACGTCGCCTTTTATCAGCCGGTTTACTATGCAAGCCATCCTCTCGAGATTCTTGCCATATGGCAAGGCGGCATGTCGTTCCATGGCGGATTCCTCGGCGTACTGGCGGCCATGTGGCTGTTTGCGCGCAAGACCGGCAAAAAGTGGCTGGGCATTATGGATTTTGTCGCGCCCCTGGTACCAATCGGCTTGGGCGCGGGGCGCATGGGCAATTTCATCAACGGCGAATTATGGGGGCGGGCCACAGATGTGCCATGGGGAATGGTATTTCCAAAGGTAGACGCAGTAGCCCGACACCCTTCACAGCTTTATGAATTCGGACTGGAAGGCATCGCCCTGTTCGCTATCCTGTGGTGGTATTCCAGCAAGCCACGTCCAGTCGGCACGATCTCTGCGCTATTCCTGATTTTCTACGGCAGCTTCCGTTTCCTGATTGAATTCACACGTGAGCCTGACAGCTTCCTGGGCCTGCTGGCAATGGGCATGTCCATGGGCCAGTGGCTATCGTTGCCCATGGTGCTCATCGGCATATGGATGCTATGGTGGGCACAGAATAAGCATGCCAAAAAAATTCAGACTTCATAATTGTCGAAGTATCATCAAAGCTTTTGGCATATGTTTGCTTTTCGACGATAGCCGCTCCGCTTAATTAATTAAATTAAAATTAAATATAATTAAATCATATAGTTGAAACTTATTTTAATTGGCACAACGTTTGCTCCTGCTATAACAGGACGAGGTAAATGTCCGATTCATTAAGGAGTTCATCATGAAAGCTTTAATTAATATGGTTTTTGGCAAACAAGACGCAATGCCAGTTGTTAGCAAGCCAGTATCACATGATTCCAGCGTTGAATATGCTGCCAATAAGTTGCGTGAGAAATTAGCGGAGAAAAGACTGCGCGAAGAAAAGCTGGCGTCGCAGTATGGCAGAAACAGTTAAGCCCGAGCGTAGCTTCAGTTATAGCACCTTAGTAATTGTCTTTCGGCGCTGCTTGCTGCTCAGCAGCAGCGCTTGATACCTTTCCATTTATTGTCCTGCCATTGTTTGAAAAACTCTTCCCTGCTTAAAGGCGGCTCGGATGCGTCGCCTTCCTGCGCGCGATGTTCCGCGTAATGCGCAAGATAGCGTTCGTAGGCATCATCGCCGGACAATCTGCGGATACCGCGCCATACTGATTTGAGCTTTGCAAGCATTAATCCCTTACCCACCTATCCACGAGCCTGCTCCGGACATACGGCGACTCCGTCACCGGCAATACCGGCTTACCGGCCAGATGTCGGGCGCAAACTCGCAGCATATCAAAAAAGACTATCCATAATACCGTTACAAAAAATACCGTCAGCCAAGCATCAAGCTGCTGGTTGAATATAAGCTGCGGAGCCACCGCTGCTTTATCTGGCGGCAGCACACCGGCAGCAAGTTTGGCGGCCATATCGTTCGCCGCCGCAAAAAATCCTACCCGTATATCATTACTGAAAATCTTTTCCCATACCGCAGTGGTCGTGATTATCATCAGAGCCACCAGCGGCAGACCTGTCACCCATATATATCTGAGCCTGCCACCTTTGACCAGGATACCGGTCGCCACACATAAGGCAATCGCGGCCAGCATCTGGTTGGCAATACCGAACAAGGGCCACAGGATATTCACACCGCCGTTAGGGTCTATGACACCAATATAGAGAAAATATCCCCAGCCGCCGACGACTATTGCACTGGACAGCAGCACAGAGGGATACCAGGATGTTTCGCCCATGCGGGGCCACATATTACCGAGCATATCCTGCAACATGAAGCGGCCGACGCGTGTGCCGGCATCAAGGGTGGTAAGAATAAAAATAGCCTCGAACATGATGGCAAAGTGATACCACAGCGCTAGCAGGCCATTACCAAAAGCGCTGCCAAAAATACTCGCCATGCCAACTGCCAGCGACGGCGCACCACCGATGCGCGCAAACAGTGTGGTTTCGCCCATGGCCTTGGCCAGGCTATCCATTTGTTCCACCGTTACCGGGAACCCCCAGGAGGAGATTTTGGCTACCGCATCCACGGCCTCCTTGCCGACCACGCCAGCCGGGCTGTTGATGGCGAAGAATACGCCAGGGTCGAGCACTGTAGCGGCAACCATTGCCATGATGGCAACAAATGCCTCCAGCAGCATCGCCCCATACCCAATCATGCGGATGTCGCCCTCATTGGCCAGTATCTTGGGCGTCGTACCCGATGCAATCAGTGCGTGGAAGCCGGAAACGGCCCCGCAGGCAATGGTAATAAAAACAAATGGGAACAATGTCCCGCCAAAAATCGGGCCGCTGCCATCCACGAACTGCGTCATCGCCGGCATTTTTACTGTTGGCTGCAGAATGATGATAGCTATCGCCAGCAGGAGCACTGTACCCAGTTTCATATAGGTGGATAGATAGTCGCGCGGTGCCAGCAATAGCCATACGGGCAGGATGGCTGCGGCAAAACCATAAGCCATTACCCACCACGCCAGTGTCAGGCCATCATGGTCAAACAGCGGGCGCAGGCTAGCGCTATGATCTATCCAGCCACCGCCCACCACGGCCAGCAACAGGAGGATCACGCCCAGCGCCGAGGCTTCCAGTACCCGGCCAGAGCGGAAGTTGCGCATATAGAGGCCGATAATCATGGCGATCGGAATGGTCGCGGCGATGGTGGAGGTCGCCCACGGGCTGTGCTTCATGGCGTTGACCACTACCAGCCCCAGCACTGCGATCAGGATAATCATGATGGCAAAAGTGCCGACCAGCGCGGCTACCCCGCCCACCGGTCCCAGCTCTTCACGTGCCATCTGCCCCAGGCTTTTGCCATCGCGCCGCGTGGACAGGAATAGCGTCACCATATCCTGCACACAGCCTCCCAGTACCGCGCCTATCAGTATCCACAAGGTGCCGGGCAAATACCCGAACTGCGCTGCCAGCGTAGGGCCGACCAATGGGCCGGGGCCGGCTATGGCCGCAAAATGATGGCCGAATACGATCCATTTATTGGTGGGTACGAAATCCCGCCCATTATCCAGCCGCTCGGCCGGGGTCGCGCGGGCCTCATCGACCAGCAACACCTTGGTGGCGATCCACGCACCATAAAACCGGTAGGCAATCGCAAACACACAAACGGCAGCGGTAATGAACCACAGCGCATTGATACTTTCACCACGATTCAATGCAATGCTGCCGACTGCCGCCGCGCCAGTCACCGCTATCAGCAGCCATATTATTTTCTTAAGGTAGGCGTTCATCATTCAGGGCTCGGTTCTTTTTTTATTTTATAAAAAACAGACATATAGCAGCTTATACAATGTACGCTCTCGCACAGACTCAGATGAAAGCAGCACCCATGATACACAGCCAGTACGGAATGCTTCGGTTCGGGCAATGAACCAGTACCGCAATTACTCATAAAAGGTAAATATCATGGCCGGTTCCAGAATGATTGCAACGATAGCGCTTAGCATATTATTAGCCATGCTCGGCGCATGTCAAACCACCACCAAAGGCGGCGCTGTTGGCGCAGATCGCTCTCAATTACTGCTGGTCTCGTCCGAGCAGATGGATCAGATGGCAGCACAAAGCTATAAGCAGCTCCAAGCCGAATCAACCAAAAAAGGCGTGCTTAATACCGATGCCGCGCTTACTCAGCGCGTACGCGCAATCGCCCAGCACCTGACGCCCCAGACCGGCGTCTTTCGCACGGATGCACCAGCCTGGAAATGGGAAGTGAACGTCATCACCAGCGATGAGCTGAATGCGTTCTGCATGCCGGGCGGCAAGATCATGTTTTATTCGGGCCTGATTACCAAACTCAAGATGACTGATGCTGAAATCGCGATTGTGATGGGGCACGAGATTGCGCACGCTCTGCGCGAGCACTCACGCGAGCAGGTTTCACAGGCGCTGGCCGCACAGACTGCGATCGGACTCACCTCCGCTGTACTGGGCCTGGGCGACACCTCGGCGGACATAGCTAATGCCGGTTACCAAGCTCTGGTCGCAACCAGGTTCAGCCGTGCGGATGAAAGTGAAGCTGACCGAATTGGGCTGGAACTCACAGCACGCTCCGGCTACGATCCCCGTGCCGGCGTCACCTTGTGGCAGAAAATGATCCAAGCCAGCAAAGGCAGCAACCCGCCAGAATTCCTCAGCACCCACCCGGCAGAAGCAAGCCGTATCAAGCAGATCGAATCCTTATTGCCCACAGTCATGCCTCTATACCAAGCCGCTCCCAAGCACGGTTAACAAGCATGGTTGAATCGCATTAATTTCCAAGTATTTCCGGCCTTCAACCTACTCACAGCTAGACAGGGGAGCTCTGACCAATGACATCTGCCGACAATGTTCCGGATGACAGCCAAGTTGCGGAAGATGCGCTTGAGCCCCCGATAGACCTGCAGCAATTACGCAGCTTCTCGCTCGTGCCCCTGACAATGGGTATCTGCATCCTTGCAGTTATTGCGTTCGTTGCCTCCCTGTATCTTGCGCGGGCTTTTTTTGTGCCCTTGCTCATAGGCATTTTCGCCAGCTATGCCCTGCATCCGCTGGTGAACTGGCTTAAGGCCTGCCATATCCCCCGAGCCATTGCCTCAGCATTGGTGGTGATAGGCTTGGTCGGAGGATTGGGGTGGATCACTGTTTCATTAAGCGATGATGCTGAAGCCATGATCGAAAAACTGCCTCAGGCCGCCTCCAAA
This sequence comes from uncultured Methylophilaceae bacterium, assembly GCA_964494575.1. Taxonomy (GTDB): domain Bacteria; phylum Pseudomonadota; class Gammaproteobacteria; order Burkholderiales; family Methylophilaceae; genus JBCKUK01. Next base: position 5,431 of record CAZBSR010000074.1, read on the forward strand.
TTTCGAAAGAACCTTTCCAAACAAAAAACCAGCAGTCCCACCCCGCTGCAAAATGTACAGAAGGCCGCCAATGAGCTGGAACGAGCCGCAACGGATGTAACCGGCGCTCCCAAATCCGCCGTTGCCACGCGCGACACACTACCAACCGCCTGGCTGCGCGATTACCTGCTGGCTCAGCTGGCGCTCATCGTTGCAGTCATTGCACAAGCGCCTCTCGTACTGTTGCTCACTTATTTTCTGCTGGCGGCTGGAGACCATTTCCGGCGCAAATTGATGGAGTTTGTCGGCCCCTCGCATGCACGCAAGAAAGAGACGCTGAGGATACTGGAGGAGATAGACATACAAATGCAGCGCTACCTGCTGTCTACCGTGATATCCAACATCCTGGTGGCCGTCAGCACATGGCTGGTCTTCGTGGCACTGGATATGCAACAGCCTGGGGCGTGGGGCGTTACCGCCGGCCTGCTACATTTTATCCCCTATCTTGGACCGGCCCTGTTCGCCATGGCCAGCGGAGTGGCCGCCTTCCTGCAATCTGGCTCGCCGGTTTACGCCCTCACCGTTGCTGGCATGTCACTGCTGATTGCCACGGCAGTCGGGCTGGTATTCATGACTTGGCTGCAAGGCCGTTTCGCCAGAGTGAATACTGCAGTGCTGTTCATTGCTTTATTATTTTTTGGCTGGTTATGGGGCGCCTGGGGGTTGTTGCTCGGCGCGCCGCTGGTAGCCGTCGTCAAAACCGTCTGCGATCGTGTGGAAATCCTCAAGCCAATCGGCGGGCTGCTGGGCCGCTAGGATACGTTCTGTAAGCCATCGTACAGACGGTTTCAGCTCTCTAATGGACACTAGGCACTGATTGTTGCTTCGTCCATTAATCCAAGAAAAAGGATAATCACCATGTTATATACGATTGCTGTCGTTCTGCTCATCTTGTGGTTGCTGGGATTAGTCAGCGCATATACGTTAGGCGGTTTTATTCATATCCTGCTCGTCATTGCCATTGTTATTATCCTGCTGAGAATCATCAGCGGTCGCAAACCGCTTTAGGCTGTTTTATTACCCGACTTAATCATGAAAAGCATGAGGTGTGATTCATGGCTTTAGCTAGGCTTCAAAAGAAC
>CAZBSR010000075.1:0-6536 GCA_964494575.1 uncultured Methylophilaceae bacterium
GGCGGCTGTGCCGGCCTTGCTGCGGCTGCCACACTGGCCGAGCATGGCATAGCCGTTACCCTGTTCGAGGCCAGCCCCACCCTGGGTGGTCGCGCGCGCGGCGTCCAGTATAAAAAACAACAATTGGATAACGGCCAGCATATCCTGCTCGGCGCCTATAGCGAAACCCTCAGGCTACTCAAGCTTGCGGGCGTCGACGAGAGTGAAGCTTTCCTGCGTCTGCCTTTGCAACTGGCCATGCTCAAGCCCATGCATGAACATGGATCACATCAATTCAGCCAGTTTGAGTTGCGTGCCGTGACCGGCCTGCCCGCTCCGCTACACATGCTGGCCGGATTATTGAAAATAAGGGGTTTGTCCCTCGCCGAACGCCTGGCAGCGGTGCGCTTCATGCTGTGGATGAAGCTCACAGGCTTCAAGCTTGCGCAGGACGAAACTCTGCACAGTTTGCTGCAGCGAAAAGCCCAACCGCCAAAGCTTACCCGGCTGCTATGGGAGCCGCTCTGCCTTGCTGCACTGAATACGCCCATACAGACAGCCAGCGCGCAGGTGTTCCTGAATGTGCTGCGCGACAGCTTTTCCAAAAGCAAATCGGATAGCGATATGCTTTTGCCGCGCCACGACCTCTCCGCGCTAATGGCAGAGCCGCTGGCAGCTTATGTGAGGAGCAAAGGCGGCATCGTCCACACCAATTCACCCGTGAGCAAAGTGCATCAGACAGACGGTCAGCCGGAGGCAGGTTTTCTGGTGGAAACTGAAGCAGATACCACTCATTTCAGCCACATCATTATGGCCGTATCGCCATTCCGCCTGGCCGCCATAGTTGGGCACCTGCCTGGACTAGCCAAAGTTACGTGCGCTGTCGAAGCATTCGATTACCAGCCGATTTACACCATCTATCTGCAATACCCCATATCGGTAAAACTGGACTCCCCCATGACAGGGCTCGATTGGGGCGTAAGGCGAGGCTATAGCCAATGGGTGTTCGACCGGGGTGCATTGTATGGCCAGCCGGGCCTGCTGGCGGTGGTTATCAGCGCCGAGGGCGCTCACCAGGAACTTAAGCAGGAAGAGTTGGCCAGAGCAGTAGCTGCGGAATTGGCTGCATATTTTCCGCAATTGCCACAGCCGCTTTGGCATAAGGTGATTGCCGAAAAACGCGCCACCTTCGCCTGCACCACCAGCCTTGCCCGGCCTGCCCAGACGACGCCAGTGCATGGTTTATACCTGAGCGGCGACTATACTGCGGGTGACTACCCGGCAACGATAGAAGGCGCGGTACGCAGCGGTATGCAATGTGCACACTGCGTGATTGCCAAAACTGGCAATTGAACTTTTAGACTTTGATAAGCAGCCGAATTTTGAATAGAAAGCGAAAGAATGGGCGCCAACATTACTGACTTTTTAATCCACTGGGCCATCATGAGCCTGTCGCTGTGGGTAGCGAGCTATATCTTCAGCGGCCTGAAGTTCAGGGACCGCTCATCGCTGCTCATCTCTGCCCTGCTGTTGGGCTTCGTCAATGCAGTGCTGCGCCCCATCCTGTTTTTCCTTACCCTGCCGCTTACCCTGATTACCTTGGGATTCTTTGCACTGGCATTGAACGCATTGATGATCATGCTGGTGGCAAAACTGGTGGATGGATTCAAGCTCTCGGGCTTCTGGACCGCATTTTTTGCCGGCATCTTTATCGCCATCTTCGCCTTCATCATCGAACTGATGCTGCCCAGCCAGGGCGTTTCAATCATGCAGCACACCGGCAATACCATCATGATTTAAGGTAATAACCAGCCTAGCCGTTGCGAATCTGGTTCAGGGCCTGCTCCAGCCGCTCCACTCCGATGACCTGTATACCTTTGATGGGCTGTTTGGGCGCATTGGCTTTCGGTACGATGGCATGCGTGAAACCCAGCTTTGCCGCTTCCTTGATCCGATCCTGACCGCGCTGCACCGGGCGTACTTCCCCAGCCAAACCAACTTCACCAAACACTATAAGTTTATTGTTTAATGGTTTGTTTTTTAATGAAGAAACAATCGCCAGCAATACCGCAAGATCCACTGCCGGCTCGGCAATCTTGACCCCGCCCACCGCATTGACGAATACATCCTGGTCGAAGCAGGCAACCCCTGCATGTCGATGCAACACTGCCAGCAACATGGCCAGCCGGTTTTGCTCCAGGCCCACACATAATCTTTTTGGATTCGGCGCGTGTGCTTCGTCCACCAGCGCCTGCACCTCCACCAGAAGCGGCCTTGTGCCCTCCTGCGTCACAGTGATGCAAGAGCCTGCTACCTCTTCGGCATGGTGCGACAGGAATAGTGCTGACGGATTGCTGACCTCGCGCAAGCCTTTCTCTGTCATGGCAAACACCCCGAGCTCATTGACTGCACCAAAGCGGTTCTTGAAAGCGCGTATCAGCCGGAAACTGGAGTTGGGGTCGCCCTCGAAATAGAGCACGGTATCGACGATATGCTCCAGCACGCGCGGCCCTGCCAACGTGCCCTCCTTGGTGACGTGCCCGACGAGAATGATATTGATGCCGGACTGCTTGGCCAGGCGCGTCAGCTGCGCCGAGCATTCACGTACCTGGGCTACCGACCCCGGCGCAGATTGCAGGGCCTCCGAATAAACGGTCTGTATGGAATCGATCACGGCCACATCCGGCTTGTGGGCTTGCAGCGTAGCTACGATTTTTTCCAGGCTGATCTCTGCCAGTAGCTCGATGGGGCTCGCATCCAGTCCCAGGCGTTTGGCACGCATGGCGATCTGTTGTGGTGACTCTTCGCCGCTGACGTAGATGGCCTTGCGCGCCTTGGAATCAGGGGCGTTGCCTATATGGCAGACAGTCTGCAGTAACAGCGTGGATTTACCGATACCAGGGTCGCCGCCAATCAGGACCACCCCGCCCGGCACCAGCCCGCCGCCAAGCACGCGGTCGAACTCAGCAATGCCCGTAGGCTGCCGCGGCACTTCTGCCGCCTTCACATCCACCAGTTTTTGCAACACGCTGGGCTGCATCAGGGAGGCAAACCTGCTGGCGCTCGGCGCCTCGGCGATTGTCTCGACCAGTGTATTCCACGCCATGCAGCTTGGGCACTGGCCTTGCCATTTCGGCTCCTGCCCGCCGCATTCGGTACAAGTGTAGATGGTTTTTTGCTTAGCCACTATTTAGCCATCTCAATGTCGACCACCTCAAAAGGCACCCGTGGCGCTACTGCGCAGAGCAGTTCATAACCTACCGTGCCGGCAGCTTCGGCAACAGTATCCACCGGGACCTGCTGCCCCCAAAGCTCCACAGCACTGCCGATGGCGGCTTGCGGCAGGTCTGTGATATCGGCAAACAGCATATCCATGGAAACACGACCGAGCGTGCGAGTGATATGGCCGTCCACAGCAATAGCTGTGCCGCTGGGCGCATGGCGCGGGTAACCATCGGCGTAGCCGCAGGCAACGATGCCGACTCTTGTCCTGCGCGTAGCTGTAAAACGCTGGCCATAACCCACGCTTTCACCGATCTCCAACTCCTGCACGGCGATGATTTCACTGGCAAGCGACATTACTGGCTTGAGGCCGAAGCTGGAAGCCGATGTGCCGGATACCGGTGTGGCACCATACAGCATGATGCCTGGCCGAACCCAGTCGGCATGAGACTCTGGATAACGTAGCAAGGCCGCGGAGTTGGCAAGCGAGGCTGGGTAGTCAAGCTCTTGGGCGGCCTGCCTGAATACTTGCAACGGGGCCGCGATGCCCTGCACTTCATCTGCCGTGGCAAAATGTGTCATCAGCGTAATTTCTTTACGGTTTTGGCCCCTCACGTTGCGGCATCCAGCCAAGCGCTTCAACGCCGCTTGATAGTCTGCCGGCCTGAATCCAAGGCGATTCATGCCGGTGTTCATCTTGAGGAATACTGCAACCGGTTTTGGAAGAGCAGCATTTTCCAGCATCTCGACCTGCGTGACGCTGTGCACGACCGGTGTAATGTCAAACTGCGAGGCCAGCAATAGCTCATCTGCACTAAACACGCCTTCGAGCAGGAGCAGGGTCTGGCTGAAGCCGGCTTCGCGCAGGCTGATTGCCTCATTCAGGCCCAGCACGGCAAAGCCATCGGCCTGCTTCAAGCCTTCAGCCGCACGCAATAGTCCATGCCCGTAGGCATTGGCCTTGACGACCGCCATGATCCTTGAGTTTGGGGCTGTCGATTTTGCGAGGCCCAGGTTATGCTGCAATGCGTCTAGATGGATAGTGGCCCGAATCGGCCGCGTGCTTTGGACAGCAGGAATCGACTGCATGGCCTAATAAGCGCCGCTGTGGGCAAAATTCTCGAAGCGGGTATGTTCGCCGATAAACGTCAGGCGCACCCGGCCGATTGGGCCGTTACGCTGCTTGGCGATGATGATTTCTGCGCTGCCCTTGTCCGGACTGTCTGAGTTGTATACTTCGTCGCGGTAGATAAACAGGATCAGGTCGGCGTCCTGTTCGATCGCGCCGGATTCGCGTAAATCGGACATTACCGGGCGCTTGTCCGGACGCTGCTCAACGCTACGGTTCAACTGCGAAAGCGCGACTACCGGCACATCGAGTTCCTTGGCCAGAGCCTTAAGCGAGCGCGATATTTCCGAGATTTCGGTAGCGCGGTTCTCGCCCTGACGATTGGCAGGCGCCGACATCAGCTGCAGGTAATCCACAACGATCAGGCCCAGCTTGCCGCACTGGCGATGCAGGCGCCGCGCACGCGCGCGCACATCGAACGAGCTCAGGCCGGCACCTTCATCAATAAATACCGGCGCATCATTCAGCCGACCCAGGGCTGTTGTCAATCGCACCCAGTCCTCATCCTCGAGGCGACCGGTACGCATGCGGTGCTGATCCAGGCGCCCGACCGAGCCTATCATCCGCATGGCAAGCTGTGTCGCGCCCATTTCCATGGAGAACACCGCCACCGGGAGGCCAGTATCCAGCGCAACGTTTTCTGCAATATTAATCGAGAATGCGGTCTTGCCCATGGAAGGTCGGCCGGCCACAATAATCAGATCGCCTGGCTGGAAGCCGGAAGTCATGGAGTCGAGATCGGTAAAGCCGGTAGGGATGCCGGTCACATCGTTGGGATTGTCGCGCTGGAATAATTGATCGATACGGTCAGCCACTTGCGGCAGCAGCACCTTGATATCGACAAACCCTTCGGAGCTACGCTTGCCGCCCTCGGCGATCTGGAATATCTTGGCTTCGGCTTCATCCAGCAGCTGTTGCGCGTCGCGGCCCTGCGGACTGTAGGCGCTTTCGGCGATGCCGGAACCGACTTCCACCAGCTTGCGCATGACAGCGCGCTCGCGCACGATCTCGGCATAGCGCCGGATATTGGCGGCCGTCGGCGTGTTTTGCGCCAGCGCGCCAAGGTAGGCAATGCCGCCAATGCCGCTCAATTCTGCTGTGCTTTCCAGCGATTCTGCCACCGTGACGATATCTGCCGGCTTGTTGTGCTCGATCAGCTTGCCTATATGCTGGTAGATCAGCCGATGGTCGTGGCGGTAAAAATCCTGTGCACCAAGAATATCGGCGATCTTGTCCAGCGCATCATTTTCCAGCAGCAAGCCGCCGAGTACCGACTGCTCCGCTTCTACAGAGTGCGGGGGGAGTTTCAGGGATTCCAGGGAGTCGTCAGCCATGTCGCATTATAACAATTGAAATTGTCAGGAACCCTTTCCAGCCAGTAATATTTACTAGCGCAAACCGAGGCGTTTCGCCTTGCGGTAGACCGTGGCGCGACTGATGCCAAGATGGCCGGCTGCCGCTGTCATATTACCGCCATGCTGCGCCAGCACATGCCTGATAAGCGCGGCTTCATTACTCGCGATGTCCGCTTTATCGAATTCCGCATCATGCACTTGCATGCCCGGCACATGCTTCAATTCTTCAAGAAAATCCTGCGGCAAATGTTCCAACTGGAGCTCACTGCCTTGCATAAAAATCATGGCTGAACGCAGTACATTGCGTAGCTGCCGGATATTGCCGCGCCACGGATGGCGTTGCATCAATTGCACGACCTCGGGGTGAACAATGATGGATTCCTTGTTCAGCTGCTTTTTTAATATTGATTCAATCAGCGCTACAAGGTCAGTGCGCTCGCGCAGCGCCGGTAAAGAAAGACGCAGTCCGTTCAACCGGTAATAAAGATCTTCGCGAAATCCGCCCTGCACGACCCTTTCGCGCAAATGACAATTAGTGGCCGAAATAATGGCCACATCCACATTGATTGCCTTGTTGCTTCCCAAGGGCACTACTTCGCGCTCTTGTATCACGCGCAACAACCTGGCCTGCAATGCCAGAGGCATCTCACCTATCTCATCCAGGAACAAGGTACCGCCATGAGCCTGCTGCACGCGACCTACGGCGCCCCGGCGGCGCGCACCGGTAAATGCGCCCTCTTCGTGCCCAAACAGCTCCGCCTCAATCAGGCCTTCAGGAATCGATGCGCAATTGATGGCAACAAAAGCGCCATTCCTGCGCTGGCTGGACTGGTGCATGGCTTTCGCCAGCA
>CAZBSR010000076.1:0-6531 GCA_964494575.1 uncultured Methylophilaceae bacterium
CTGGTTTTGCCTGCGCCGGAGGGCGCCGTGATAATAATAAGATTGCCTGTGATCATTGATATTAGCTCTGCCCTAACGTATGCAACACCTTTACTTAAAGTGCCTTTAGTATAAGCGAAACCACATGGCGAATTTAAGCCGCGGTCGATATTTAGTGTGTACGCAATCTCAAGCCAGATCGTCCAGCAAGTCAGGCCCAAACACCTCCCTGTGCAGGCGTTTTTTAGGCACGCCCGCTTCCAACAAGGCCTTGCGCTGTTGTTTCATAAAGCCCACAGGGCCGCATAGGTAGACGTTGGCTTGGGTCAAATCCCAGGCAGGCAACCGGGAAATCTGCATCTCGCCTTGAGTCATATTCAGCTTGTTGCCCGGCTCGGATGCTGGGGATGACTCATAAAATGTCACCACTTGCAGGTTGGGCATTATCGCTGCAGCCGCCTCTATATCTGCGATATGCGCATGATGCACACTGCTGCGCGCTGCATGAGCAAATATCACCGGGCGTTCGGGGCGTGTAATTGCCAGCTGATTGAGCGTCGAAATCATGGGCGTGATCCCGACACCAGCAGAGATCAGGACGATGGGCTCTGCGGAATCGATATCTGGGTTGAACTCCCCGAATGGCTGGCTGATGTTAATAAACTCATTCACCTTGAGGTTGTCATGCAGCCAGTTGGAAACCTGGCCTGAAGGCGACCCCTCCCGCGCAATCTCGCGTTTTACAGAAATCCTGAGATGCGGCCTAGCAGGTGCATCTGACAGGCTGTATTGGCGCAACTGGCGCGATCCATCGGGGAAATCCAGTGCGACACTGATGTATTGACCAGGATGGAACGTAGGTAACGCCTCCCCGTTCACAGGATGCAGCAGGAACGATTTAACATGCTCACTTTCCTGGCGAATCTGCACGACCTGCATTTTACGCAGCGCGCCGGGCTCTATGCCTGCATCCGAATACAGCTCTTTCTCTTTGGCGATGAGGGTATCGGCCAGCAATCCATAGGCTTCCGCCCATGCATCAAGCAAGGGCACTGTGGCGGCCTCTCCTAGCGTTTCCTTGATTGCGCCGAGCAAATGGCGCCCAACAATCGGGTAATGCTCGACCTTGATCCCGAGCGAGACGTGTTTATGCACAATACGCTCCAGTATCGGCGTCAATGCTTCGGCCTGATCAATATTTGCCGCATAGGCAAAAACTGCGGCAGCTAATGACTGCTGCTGCGTACCCTGCGCCTGGTTACCCATGTTAAAAATATTCTTCAACTCGGGATGAGCATCAAACAGGTTACGGTAGAAAATACTTGTTATCGTTAACCCGTGTTCACGTAAAACCGGAACGCTGGCATCAATATAGGGTCTGGCATTTGGTGAAAGCATAAAAATCTCCTTATCAAGCACTCATTCTAGTTTAATATGCATATTAAATGCAACTTTAATCTCAGCAAGCAGGGATATGGCTCGATCAGTTGATCGCTTCTTGTACTACTCGATGTTCTGGATCTGCTCGCGCATCTGCTCGATCAGCACTTTCAGCGCCATGGCAGCTTGGGAAACCTCGGTGGAAACCGATTTTGAACTCAGGGTATTGGCTTCGCGGTTGAGCTCCTGCATCAGGAAGTCCAGCCGCTTGCCCGCTGCATTATCCGCATCCAGAATACGCTTCACTTCGCTGATGTGCGCCGTCAGCCTGGTCAGCTCTTCATCCACATCGACGCGTTGCGCGAACAGGATCAGCTCCTGGCGGATACGCTCCTCATCCACGCTTTTCATGGCTTCCTGCAGTTTGGCGGTCAGGCGCTCCTGATAAGCCCTGATCTGTAGCGGCAGCAGGGGCTTGACCTGCCCGATCAACTTCTCCATGTCCGCCAGGCGCTCCAGGATAAGCGCCTTGAGCTTGGCACCTTCACGTGCGCGGGAATCGGCCATGTCTTGCAAAGCCTGGGTAAGCATGATGCGGATTTCATCGGAAAGCGCTGCAGTATCGGCGCCCGCATTCGCGATGACGCCCGGCCACTTCAGGATATCCGCCACGCTTAATGGCTGGCTTTGCGGAAACTGCTGCTGAACTTTGACGGCCATCCCGGCCAATTGCTGCAACACGCTATCATCCAGTTGCGCTTGCCGGGCCTGATCAATCCGCTGCATCAGGCTCAACCGGCACTCCACCTTGCCGCGGCCCAGCTTGGCCGAGATCAGCTCGCGGATCAACGGTTCGAAACTGCGTACATTGTCATCCAGCTTCAGTTGGAGCTCAAGGTAACGGTGATTCACCGAGCGTAGCTCCAGAATCAGGATGCCGCCGACAATCTCACGTTCCAGGGCGGCAAAACCAGTCATGCTAAAAATCATGGGACAAGAACTCCTGCATACAAGCGATGGTAAATTTAAGCCATGGTATCAAATTCGAGAAGATTCATGCCAAAATAGCCCGGCATTTTCAAATACTTAATGTTGACTATTTAAAGTAATTTAGCGATGGAAGAACCCAATAATCAAGCACTACCAGTAGGTTATCAGCTACAGGGCTATGAAATCAGAAAAGTCCTGAGCGCTGGCGGGTTCAGTTTTGTCTATATTGCGCGCGACAAGGATAAGCAAACCGTCGCCATCAAGGAATACCTGCCCATAGCCCTGGCTTTGCGCGCTGACGGTGAAAAGGTGCAGGTGAACTCCCCCGAGGCTTCAGTGAGCTTCGGTCATGGCCTGAAATGTTTTTTCGAAGAAGGCCGCACCCTCGCCAACATCAATCATAAAAACATCGTGCGCGTGATCAATTTTTTTCGCGCCAACGAGACGGTTTATATGGTGATGCAATATGAGCGCGGCAGATCACTGCAGGAATTCATACTGGGCCGCAACGAACCGCTGCCGGAAAATTTTGTGCGCCGCGCATTCAGCGAATTACTGAATGGCCTGCGCGAAGTACATGCGCAAAAATTGCTGCATCTGGATATCAAGCCGGCCAATATCTATATCCGCATGGATGGCTCGCCGGTACTGCTGGATTTCGGCTCCGCACGACAAACGCTCAATGAAGTGCAGCCGCATCTGCCGCCCAGCTATACACCCGGCTTTGCCTCGCCCGAACAATATGTCGATCGCAAACAACTCGGGCCATGGAGCGACGTATACAGCGTGGGCGCCACCATGTACGGCTGCCTGGTGCGTGCGGCGCCTATGCCGGCAGATCAGCGCCTGAAGAAGGATCTGCTGGTGCCCGCAGAAAAGATAGGCCAGGGAATTTATTCCAGCAACCTGCTGAAAATTATTGATCGCTGCCTGGCTCTCGACCATTTGCAACGGCCACAAAGCATATTCGCCTTGCAGAAATCCTTGCTGGAAGACCTGCCGCCCGAACCGGACGAAAGCAAAAAATCCAACTTATTTGATAAACTTAGAGACTATCTGCAAAAACAATAATAAATCATGAAATTCACTATCCATCAAAGCAGCCGCTATGGGTCACGCCCTTACAATCAGGACCGGCTGGCTTACTCTTACAGCAAGGACGCGCTCCTGCTGGTGATCGCCGACGGTATGGGTGGCCATCGCCATGGCGAAGTCGCTGCGCAACTGGCGATAAAATCCCTGACCGACGCGTTCCAGGAAGAGGCCACGCCTATCCTGAAAAGTCCTGCCAAATTCCTCAACACCCACATCCAGCATATACACGAGGCGATCGGCAGCCTCACCCTGACGAACGACCTGCTGGAAGCGCCGCGTACCACCATTGTCGCAGCCATACTGCAGCATGGGACACTGTACTGCGCGCATGTGGGGGATTCCCGGCTTTATCATTTCCGTAACGGCAAGCTGCTGTATCGCACCCAGGATCACTCCATCGTGCAGGCTTTGCAGCGCAAGGGGCTTATAAGCAAGCAGGAAATGCTTACCCACCCGGACCGCAACAAGATATACAACTGCCTGGGCGGCGACAAGACGCCGCAGATCGACATCGCGCAAACACAGAACCTGCAGGAAGGCGATATATTGCTGCTATGTACTGACGGCCTGTGGGCGAGCCTGAGCGAGGAGACAATCGCAGATATCCTGCAAAGAGGCGCTATCAGCAAGGTTATCCCCAACCTCATCGCCCTTGCCGAAAAACTCAATGGCGAGGACAGCGACAACATCAGCGCCATTGGCATGCAGTGGGGCGAACCTGCGCACAGCCCCCAGGAAAACAGCTTGGCCGTGTCTACGGCCACCATGCCGCTAGACGAAACCACCACCATCATCAACCCCACCATACAGACGACCATTCGTAACGACTCGGATGCACAGGTAGTGCAGGACCTGACGGACGAGGAGATCGAAAAGGCCATCGCGGAAATCCAGGCAGCCATCAATAAGACTCAAGCCTGAACGGTATCAACCGATTAGCTTATAATTGCAGCTTTAAGCCTCCGGGAATTTCCATGCCGTCCAGCAACCGCCCCAGCAATCGTGCCAATAACGAGTTGCGCCAGATCGAGATCATCCGCAATTACACCAAGCATGCTGAAGGCTCGGTGCTGGTGAAGTTTGGCGACACGCATGTGCTATGCACTGCCAGTGTGGATGAAAAAGTACCGCCATTCCTGCGCGGCAAGAACCAGGGCTGGGTCACGGCCGAATACGGCATGCTGCCGCGCTCCACCGGCAGCCGCATGCAGCGCGAAGCATCACAGGGCAAGCAATCCGGGCGCACACAGGAGATCCAGCGCCTCATAGGCCGCAGCCTGCGCGCCATTATCGACCTCGAAAAGCTCGGCGAACGCAGCATACAGATCGACTGCGATGTCATCCAGGCGGACGGCGGCACACGCACCGCCAGTATCACCGGCGCTTATGTGGCGCTGCATGATGCCATCAGCCATCTGCTGAAAAAAGGCCTGATCACCGAATCGCCCTTGCGCGATTTTGTGGCGGCCATTTCTGTCGGTGTCTACCAGGGCGCGCCAGTGCTCGACCTGGACTATATTGAAGACTCCGGCTGTGATACCGACATGAACGTGGTCATGACGGGCAGCGGCGGCTTTGTCGAGATCCAGGGCACGGCGGAAGGCGAACCGTTCCGGCGTGAGGACATGGATGCCATGCTGGATTTGGCGCAGGACGGCATTCGCAGCCTGATCTCCAGGCAAAAAGCCGCGCTGGGTATTTAAATGAAACTGGTCATCGCCACAGGTAATCCGGGCAAATTGCGCGAAATCCAGCAGCTGTTGCAGCCTTTGAACATCGAGGTGCTGCCACAGTCGAATTTCAATATCCCGGAAGCCGAGGAGCCGTTTGTCACGTTTATCGAGAACGCGCTCGTCAAGGCCCGCCATGCCAGCCGGCTGACGGGGTTGCCCGCGCTGGCAGACGATTCAGGCATTTGCGTGGATGCCCTGCAAGGCGCGCCCGGCGTGCTTTCTGCGCGATATGCCGGTGAAGCCAAGTCCGACCTGCATAACAACCTGAAACTATTGGACACGCTGCGCGGCGAGAAGAACCGCCACGCGCATTATTACTGCGTCATGGTGCTGGTCAGGTTCCCGGATGACCCGCAGCCGTTGATTGCCGAGGGCATCTGGCCGGGAGAAATCACCGAGCAGCCGCGCGGCGATGGCGGTTTCGGCTATGACCCGATATTCCTGGATGACAAGACCGGCAAGACCGGCGCAGAGTTGCCGGCCGAGATCAAGAACCGTATCAGCCATCGCGGCCAGGCGCTGACCAAGATGCTGCATATCCTGGAGAGAGCACTGGCATGAGCATGCTGAAAAACGCATGGCCCAAGTGGCTGCGCGACGATAAAAGCGTGGTGTCCTGCACCGAGAAGGTCAAGGTCATGACCGAAAATTTTGACGAACTGAAACAACTGGCGCAGGACGCGCTGGAAGATGGCTTGTTGATGGAAGTCTCCGAAGCGCAGATGCGCGAGGCTTTGCACAAGCTTGTAGACCAATTGGTGAACCCCTATCAGCAAAATAATCCCGATAAAACTGGCAAGTGACCCTTCGGTTTTATTTCCTTCTGCTGAAAACTCCAGGGAAATAACACCGTCGGGATTAACCACGCAGTTACCGTTAAGCCTGTACATCCATATTCCCTGGTGCGTGCGCAAATGCCCGTATTGCGACTTCAATTCCCATGAATCACGCAGCGAGATCCCGGAAAAGCAATATGTCGCCGCACTCATAGCCGACCTGGAGCAATCCGTTCCGCGCGTCTGGGGGCGGAAGGTGCGCAGCGTATTCTTTGGCGGCGGCACGCCCAGCCTGTTTTCGCCGGACTCCATCGATGCCATCCTCAGCAGCGTGCGTGCCTTGACGCCATTGGAATATGGTGCGGAAATCACGCTGGAAGCCAACCCCGGCACGGTGGATGCAGCGCATTTCAGCGGCTACCGCGATGCGGGTGTGAATCGCCTGTCGCTCGGCATACAGAGTTTTGACAGTCGTTATCTCCAGGCGCTAGGCCGCATCCATGACGACAGACAGGCTTTTGACGCCGCCGAGCTGGCACTGCGCACCTTCGATTCGGTCAACCTGGACGTAATGTATG
>CAZBSR010000077.1:0-6473 GCA_964494575.1 uncultured Methylophilaceae bacterium
GTTACGGTCTGGGTTTTATTTGCGGTCAACGCGCTCTTGACGGGGCTTAAATTCGAATAAGGGTGTCATAGCTATATGACACCCTGACGAAATTTGGAGATTTGAAAATGAAGCATGTCTCACTCAAGCATTTAATCCCTTTTTTTGTTTCTTTGACTCTGCCGGCAATCGGTTTGCACGCTGAGGAGATGGTCGATCTGACAGATCTGACCAAAGGTGATCCGTTCTTTTATACCAGTGACCAGAACATCAAGGATGAAGACGGCCAGAAATTGTTGATCGGTACCGGACGGCCGGCCAAAACACACTCCCAAATCCCCCATTTGCCGGTTTACATGGGGTATATGAGTACCAACTATACATATCGTTTCGTAACCATCGCCGAACAGGTCATGACCTTGATCGGCGAGGGCAAGCATGGCCTGTGGCGTGTTCAGGAGAATGGCACGGTCCGCGAATACCTGAAGAAAGGCGCAGCGGGTTTGCCCGAGAATGCCGACCTGTTTTCCAAGGCTAATCTGGCCAAGATAGACAGTAACTATAGTTCTTATTTGCCCGGGGAAAGCTGGTCTGGCTACAAGTATCCAGATGAAAAGGTCGGTAAGGACGGCAGCCTGAATTACATAGACCTGCCCATCACACATCCGAAATATAAGGGCAAGTACGCCAAGCATGAACCGATCGAACTGCCGAATTTTTACTGCACGATGTCTGAAAATGACTATCCGTATGCCAAGCAGGCGATGAATTTTGCTTTTAGCCAGCCGGGCGCGAATGACGTTGGCCCGCTGGGTAAACGTGCCGGGTTTGACGTAAAAGAAAATTACACCAACGTGGTCAGGCTCAATCAGTTTCCCGATGCCAGGTCATGGGTGAATATCGGGCAAAAAGGCCAGGATAACCTGCACGTCAATTGGCAAGCCATTGATACCAGTAAAACCGATGCCGAGTATTACCTCGTGGAAAGACCGTTCTTCAATAAGCCCTACCTGTTTATCACAGCCGTATACGATAACAAGGATAACGCCGATCTTCGCTATGTACGACCCGAAGGCGCCTATTACGAATCGATCAAAACTGCCGGTAAGCCATTAAAAACCGAGGTCACGCAGCAGCCGAGATTCCATCTTGAAAATGGCGAATTGGGGAAAGTAGTCGGCTTGCCTATTTACGGCGTACATCATCCTAACCGCGATGCATTCAAGGCCGGCGGAGCCTGCCCCTTCAAGGGTGGGGATTGGGGCCGTTACCCACAAACCACAGGTGGTTCGGGATGGCCTACACAGTATGAAGAAGTCACGCCGCTATGTGATGGTGTTCTGGTAGACATCAAGTTTTACGGCAACCTGGATGGCCGCGACTGGAATAGTCCATCGAAATACCTGGCTAATGCCGGGGTCGGCTCCAAGTCGCTTACTTATAAGATGCAGCCTGGTGAGTATGGCGTATTTACTGATCCCTACAACACCAAGCGCGGGGCAATAAACACCGAGACCCAGAAGGTTCCCAGCCAGGTGACGCTGACTTATCAAAGTGTCGAGCCACCGGTTTCATATGTAGCTCCGACAAAGCTCGATCCCGGAAGCGGAATGGTGCCAGCCGCAGGCACGACTTGCCGTCCAGTTCATCACTAAAATTATAGCGCCATGTCGAACGGCATGGCGCAGGAGGAGTTCAAATGTATTTATTCAAAACCAAGGTTTTATGTGCGTCTGCACTTTTGAGTTTCACCATGTCCACCGCCTTCGCTGCTGGTGCTGCCAAGCCGGCTGAAAATGAAGTTGTAGCCAACAACGATGCTGTGGAGGTTGGCCCTGCAGAAACGGGCCCGGCTAAGGCGGCCAAGGAGTCCAGTTCATTCGATGACTTTATGGATGGCGAAACATTGTTCGGCGGAAAATTTTCTACCTGGGTAGAGTTCGCATCTGACTATGTATTCAGGGGCGAGTCCGAAACCAATGATGGCAAAATCCCATCGCTGAAAGCGGCCATTACCTGGACACATCCGAGCGGGGTTTATCTTGGATATTATCTGGCAAACAATTTGTTCCCTGGCAGCAATTCTGAGGGGAACAACTCGAAGATAAATGCGATCTGGGGCCCTTATGTCGGCTATGCCACCAAGGATATCGCCGGCACGGGCTTGAACTACAACGGCATGCTATTCCAGTACGTGTATCCCGGCGACCCGGATTCCAACTACCTCGAGATGTTCAACTACGTGGACAAGCAGTTCGGCCGCATGAACCTCAAGTTCGAGTATTCGCCCACTCTTACTGACTGGTTCGGCGTGAAGGGGCTGCAGTCCCACAACGTAGCCATCCATCCAAGCTTTGCCTTACCGCATAAGTTCGTACTGTCCGGCGGGGTGGGCTATCAGTTCTTCAGTAACCACGGCCCCAATCTTGATGCCGACGGCGACGGAAAAGAAGAGCTGAACTGGTGGCACTGGAACGTAGGCGTAAGCCGCCACATGCTGGGTTATAACGTCGACCTGCGCTATCACGACACCAATATCAAACGCGGTCATCATGACTTTTATGGCTTTGAATCAAACCATCAGATCGTGGATGAGCGCTATGTGATATCCGTCTCAAAGACGTTCTAATCGGTAAGCCAATTATTTGCTCTGGCCGGATATCTCCTCGGTCCCCTTTAACCGCCCTCAGAAGGGGCGGTATTTTTTTGCCCCTGAAAATGGCCAGTTACGCTCATATTTTCAGATACTATGGTTGAAACCAATCTATATTTTTAGATAATTAAACCAATTTCAATATAATCGTTCATATAATCTCAATCTGCCCGGACTAGACTGTTTACCAGCCCCTGACCGGAAGAATAAAAATCATTTTTAAGGCGTGTTTTGCTGCGTTGTGCGTGCGAAACCGGAGAAATATATGAATCATTACCAGGCCAGGCAATGGCTAGCGCTCCCTTTTGTCGTGTTTGTTGGTACCTTGCTGGTTACCGCATGCGGCCGCTCTGCCAGCGACGACAAGCCTGACGCCGGGAAGCTGCCTGAAGTCGGCATCATTGTTGCGCAGCTGAAAGCCCAGCCAATTGTGACCGAGTTGCCCGGACGTACCACAGCTCGCATGATTGCCGAGATACGGCCGCAGGTTGGCGGCATTATCCAGAAGCGGGCATTTATCGAAGGTGCCAACGTCAAGGCCGGCGACCTGCTCTATCAGATAGATCCTGCGCCTTACCGTGCCGCATTCGCCAGTGCGCGGGCTGGTGTGGAAAAATCCGAAGCCAGCCTGGCATCGCTTAAATCCAGGGCTGAGCGTTATGCCGAACTGGTGAAGATCGATGCGGTCAGCAAGCAGGATGATGACGATATCCGCGCCTCCGTCAGGCAGGGCGAAGCTGATCTTTCGCTTTCCAGGGCGGCGCTGGAAACAGCACGCATCAATCTTGATTACACGCGCATCGTTGCGCCGATCTCGGGCCGCGTTGACACTTCCACGGTGACCCCTGGTGCATTGGTCACAGCCAACCAGGCAGCAGTATTGACCACGGTGCAACAGCTGGATCCCATCTATGTCGATGTCACGCAATCCAGCAATGAACTGTTGCGATTGAAACGCGATCTGGCAAGCGGTTCGCTGAAAAAGGCCAGCAGTAATGAGGCGCGTATCAAGGTAGTGCTGGAGGACGGCAATATCTATAACCACGAAGGCGTGCTGCAGGTCAGCGGTGTCACCGTGAATCCGACCTCCGGCGCGGTGACTTTGCGTGCTGTGGTGCCCAATCCGGAGAAGCTTTTATTGCCTGGTATGTACGTACGGGCACGGCTGGAACAGGCCGTGGATGAAACTGCGATTCTTGTGCCGCAGCAAAGCGTGAGCCGCAACACTCGTGGTGAGGCTACCGTTCTGGTGGTCAATCATGAGAACAAGGTCGAGTTGCGCGCACTGTCCGCTGATAAGTCCGTTGGCAACCAATGGCTGGTTACCAGCGGATTGGAGACGGGAGACAAAGTGATCGTGGACGGTATGCAGAAGATCAAGGTAGGCGACGAGGTAAAGCCAATTGAAGTTGCCACTGTAGCCGACAGCCCTGTCGCCATCCAACCGCCTGTTGTTCGCTAGGAGATTCTGAGTGGCCCGTTTTTTCATAGACCGCCCGATCTTCGCATGGGTTATCGCTATTGTGATCATGCTGGCTGGTGCCGGTGCCATTCACCAACTGCCGCTGGAGCAATATCCGGATATCGCTCCGCCCCGCGTCAGCATCAAGGCCAATTACACTGGCGCTTCCGCCCAGACTATCCAGGATTCCGTGACCCAGGTCATTGAGCAGTACATCCAGGGAATCGATAACCTCAGCTATATGTCATCCACCAGCAACGCCTCCGGTGGTGCGACTATCTCGCTGACCTTCGATGCAGACACCGACCCGGATGTGGCGCAGATGCAGGTGCAGAACAAGTTGCAGCTGGCAATGCCGCGATTACCGCAGATAGTGCAGAACCTGGGCGTCACTGTGACCAAGACCGGCATAGATTACCTGATGGTCATTTCCCTGATTTCGGATAACCCCAATATCAACGCCATGGATATCGGGGATTATATCTCCAGCACCTTGCTTGACCAGGTCAGTCGTGTCGATGGGGTGGGAGAGGTGCAGGCCTTTGGTGCGGGATACGCCATGCGTATCTGGCTCAACCCGGAGAAGCTGCAGAAATACAATCTCATGCCATCCGATGTCAGCACAGCTATCCAGGCACAAAATTCCGAAGTATCCGCCGGGCAACTGGGCGGGCTGCCAGCGGTTGACCAGCAGCAGTTGAACGCCACCATCACCGCGCGCAGCAAGCTGCAGACAGTGGAAGATTTCGAGAATATCGTACTCAAGTCCAGCGCGGATGGCGCTATCGTTCGTTTGAGCGATGTGGCGCGCGTGGAGTTGGGTGGAGAAAGTTATACCCCAGTGACGGCATTCAAGGGGCAGACCTCTGCGGCTATCGGCGTACGGCTGGCTGAAGGCGCCAACGCCTTGGGTACAGCGCAGGCTGTGCTGGATAAGCTGGATCAGCTGAAACCATATTTTCCTGCAGGCATGAAGCTTAAAACCCAGGTTGCCTATGACACTACGCCTTTCGTGCGTGTTTCCATCGAGGAGGTGGTCAAATCGCTGATTGAAGCCATCCTTCTGGTGGTGCTGATCATGTACCTGTTCCTGCAGAATGCACGTGCAACCATCATTCCGGCGGTCGCGGTGCCTGTAGTTCTGCTGGGCACGTTTGGTGTGCTCGCGGTCTTCGGTTATTCCATCAATACCTTGACCATGTTCGGCCTGGTATTGGCGATAGGTCTGCTGGTGGATGATGCGATCGTGGTGGTGGAAAATGTCGAGCGCGTAATGAGCGAAGAGGGCCTTTCGCCCAAGGAAGCTACGCGCAAATCCATGGATGAGATTACGGGCGCGCTGGTGGGTATCGCACTGGTTCTGTCTGCGGTATTCATCCCCATGGCTTTCTTCGGGGGTTCCACCGGCGTTATTTACCGCCAGTTTTCCATTACCATTGTTTCTGCCATGCTGCTGTCGGTCGTGGTCGCCCTTACATTGACGCCTGCGCTGTGCGCCACATTGCTCAAGCCTGTAGACCGCGCACATCCGCAGAAGCGCGGTTTCTTTGGCTGGTTCAATCGTAATTTCGATCGTGCATCCAGCGGTTATCAGGTGACGGTAAAAGGCATACTGAAGCGCAAGCTCCTTACCATGGTGGTATATGGCCTGATTGCCTTGTTGATGGCCGTGCTATATCTGAAGTTGCCGACCTCTTTCCTGCCTGACGAGGACCAGGGCATCCTCACTGCGCAGGTGCAGTTGCCGGTAGGCGCGACCGATGCCCGCATGAGCGTCGTCATGAAAGAGGTGGAGCAGTACCTGCTTTCAAAGCCCGAGATCGATGCCATGATCACTATCCGGGGTGTGGGTCAGGGCGGTGCCGCCAGCCAGAATGCAGGCCGCGCCTTCATCCGGCTCAAGGATTGGAGCGAGCGTCGGGGCAAGGGACAAAGCGCACAGGAGCTCGCGCAGCAGGCAACCAAGGATCTTGCGCATATTCGCGATGCGAAGATATTCATTTTGCAGCCTTCTGCTGTGCGCGGCCTGGGTGCCGCTTCCGGTTTTACCATGCAGCTCAAGGATCTTGGCGGGCTGGGGCACGAGAAGCTGATACAGGCGCGCGACCAGTTCCTGGCGCTGGCGGCCAAAGACCCGCGACTGAATAAGGTGCGCAACAGCGGCCTGGATGACACACCGGAGTTTCGCATCAGCATCGACGACAAGAAAGCCGGCGCATTCGGCCTGACACCGGCCAATATCAATAACACGCTGTCCATCGCCATGGGCGGCAACTATGTGAATGACTTCATCGACCGTGGCCGGGTGAAGAAGGTCTATCTGCAGGCCGATGCGCCGTATCGTATGCAGCCCGAGAATATCGATAACTGGTATGTGCG
>CAZBSR010000078.1:0-6406 GCA_964494575.1 uncultured Methylophilaceae bacterium
CATGTAGAGATTCTTTACAACGAATACAACTATGCCGCTGCATTTGCCGTGGCTTCCCTGCTGGCGTTCCTGGCACTGTTTACGCTGGCGCTCAAAAGCTATATCGAATGGCAGGCTGCGCGAAATGCCCATAGCAATGAAGCCGCATACCAACAGAGTCTTTAAGTTAATTCATGAAAAAATATCCGTATTGGATATGGGGATCGATTATGAGTATTGAAATACGTAATATCCGGAAAAATTTCGGCAGCTTCAGCGCCCTGAATGATGTCAGCCTGGATGTGCCAAGCGGTGAACTGGTTGCCCTGCTGGGGCCATCCGGTTGCGGAAAAACCACCCTGCTGCGTATCATCGCCGGGCTGGAGACCCCTGATTCCGGGAGCATCCATTTTCATGGCGAAGAGGCCACCGAGCGCAATGTACGCGAGCGCCATGTTGGCTTTGTGTTCCAGCACTATGCGCTGTTCCGCCATATGTCAGTATTTGAGAATGTTGCTTTCGGTCTGCGCGTCAGGCCCAAAAAAACCCGTCCATCAAACACGGAGATCAATCGACGTGTGCATGAACTGCTGCAACTGGTACAACTTGACTGGCTGGCCGACCGTTACCCACCGCAGCTTTCCGGCGGCCAACGTCAACGCATTGCACTGGCGCGCGCATTGGCGGTGGAACCTAAGGTACTGCTGCTCGACGAGCCTTTCGGTGCGCTGGATGCCAAAGTACGTAAAGACCTGCGCCGCTGGTTGCGCCGGTTGCATGACGAACTGCACATCACCAGCGTATTTGTGACGCATGATCAGGAAGAGGCGCTGGAAGTCGCCGATCGCATCGTTGTCATCAATAAAGGCGTAGTGGAGCAGATCGGTACGCCTCAGGACGTTTATGACCGCCCGGCCTCGCCGTTCGTTTATAACTTCCTCGGCAATGTGAACCAGTTCAAGAGCCAGGTACATGAAGGCGGAGCAAAGATTGGCGATATCGAATTGCAGCTGGATGCACATCATGAAGCGCAGAATAGCCCGGCATTGGCTTATGTCCGCCCGCATGACATTGAGGTGTCCAAGCAACGCAATGGATCCGCACCTGCTTTTGAAGCGGTGATCAGCTATATCCACTCGATAGGCCCATTGGTCAGGCTGGAGCTGCAACGGGCCGATCATTCCTTGCCTATCGAGGCTGAACTGACCCGCGAACGTTTCCGCGAGCTGGATTTAAATGAGGGTGAGCATGTGTTCGTTTACCCAAGAAATGTCCGTGTTTTCCTGGATAAGGAAAACACATCGGCATAGTAAAAGTCTCACGGAGCTGTTACTCATGGCATGCCTTACGGATTGCGACTAAAATATCGTATATTCATCCGTAAGCTGCCATGTTCGATTTCTTCAAAAAAAATAAATCCCCTGCTGTAAACCCGGAGCCGGCTCCAGAGCTTCCAGCCGGCCCCGCGGTCGAGGCGCCGACATTCGAGCCGATTGCGGAGAAACCAATTGCCGAATCTCAGCCAGCCATAGCCAAAGAGGATGCTGTCCCTTGGACCGAACGCCTCAAACGCGGCCTGGCACGGACACGCAGCCAGCTCGGCAACCAGCTCACCGGCTTGTTCAGTGGCGGCAAGATTGACGAGGCCGTCTACGAAGAGCTAGAGACCATACTGCTCACTTCGGACATAGGCGTTGCCGCTACCCAGGCCTTGCTGGAGCAGATCAGGAGCCGGGTCAAACGCTATAACCTGGGCGACACCAGCCAGCTGCGCGACGCCTTGAAACAGGTGCTGATAGAGTTGCTCTCCCCTTTGGAAAAACCACTGGACACCACTGGCAAGAAACCTTTCGTTATCATGCTGGCCGGCGTCAATGGTGCCGGCAAGACCACTACCATAGGCAAGCTGGCAAGCCACTTCCAGGCACAGGGTAAATCCGTGCTGATTGCCGCTGGTGACACCTTTCGGGCGGCTGCGCGCGAACAGTTACAAGCCTGGGGAGACCGCAACAAGGTATATGTCGTGGCAAGTGACAGCGGCGATTCGGCCGCGGTCATCTTTGACGCAGTGAATTCCGCGCAAGCGCGTGGTGTGGATATCGTGCTGGCAGATACCGCCGGGCGTTTGCCCACGCAACTTAACCTGATGGAAGAGATCCGCAAAGTGCAGCGTGTCATCGACAAGGCGCTGCCAGGCGCACCGCACGAGATTTTATTGGTACTGGACGCCAACACCGGGCAAAATGCGGTGTCCCAGGTCAAGGCTTTTGATGATGCCCTGCACGTTACCGGGTTAGTGCTGACCAAGCTGGACGGCACCGCCAAGGGCGGCGTCATTGCAGCTATCGCACAATCGCACCCCATCCCGGTGCGTTATATCGGGGTAGGCGAAAGTATCGATGATTTGCGCCCTTTCAGCGCCAGCGAGTTCGTTGAGGCATTGTTCGCATGATTAGAATATCGGCCCATCCATGATTAAGTTTGACCAGGTCAGCAAGCTTTACCCCGGCAGCGATGAAGTGTTGCATGGCATCTCCTTTGAGATCGAGCAAGGTGACCTGGTATATGTCATCGGCCACTCCGGCGCCGGGAAAAGCACCTTGTTGAAATTGATGGCAGCGATCGAGCGGCCCACCCAGGGCACCGTTTTGATCAGCAACCAGAACGTCAGCAAGCTGCGCCCGGCTGCGATTCCTTACCTGCGCCGCAAGTTCGGCCTGGTATTCCAGGACCACAAGATGCTTTACGACCGTAACTGCTATGAGAACGTGGCGCTACCGCTGCATATCAATGGCGTTTCCGGCAAGGAGGCAGGCAAGCGCATTCGTGCCGCCCTGGATAAAGTAGGCCTGCTCAGCAAGGAAAAAGCGATGCCTATCACTCTCTCGGGAGGCGAGCAACAGCGGCTGGCGATAGCCCGCGCCGTGGTCAGCCGCCCTTCCATATTGATCGCTGACGAACCTACCGGCAACCTGGACGAAAATTATGCGGCGGATATCATGGCGCTGTTTTATGCCTTCAAGCAGGTCGGCGTAACCGTCATCATCGCCACCCACGAAGTGGATGCAACCATGGCCGAAGGCAAGGTGCTTGAGCTGAATCACGGTCGCCTGGTCACGGGAGTGCAACCATGAGGCAATGGCTGAATCACCATTCGCAGGCCCTGCACCTGATACTTTTGCGCATGCGCCGCAATATGCTCTCGACGCTGATGATGTGCTGCGTCATGGGCGTCACGCTTTGTTTGCCAGGCATGCTCTATGTCATTGTAGACAACCTCAATCGCCTGGCGGGCGACGTGCAAAGCGAACCGCGCATCAGCCTCTTTCTCAAGCTGGATGTCAGCCAGGAGCAAATTGCAAAACTTGACCAGCAACTGGTCGAACACACCGGCATCAAAAGCCACAGCTTTGTCAGCCGGGAAAGTGCCTGGGAGCAGATGCAGAAAACTGCGGGCAGCGAAGGTATGGCTGGTGAACTGCAAAAAAACCCATTGCCGGATGCCTATTTTGCCGAGCCCAAAACCCTGGAGCCTGAAGCCATCGAAAAGCTGCAAAACGAAATGCAGGAATGGCCAGGAGTGGAACTTGCCCAAGTGGATACCAGCTGGATCAAGCGCCTGTACTCATTGCTGGAACTGGGTAAAAAAGCCATCCTGGTATTGACCGCGCTATTAGGCTTCGCGCTTGTCGCCATCATCGGCAACACCATCCGGCTACAGATTCTCACGCATCGCCAGGAAATCGAAGTCAGCAAGCTCATAGGCGCGACCGATAGCTTTATCAGGCGACCATTTTTATATGCTGGGGCGCTGTATGGCTTGGGAGGCGGCGTAGCGGCATGGCTGCTGCTTGCCGGGGTGGTATTGCTGTTCAATTATTCGATAGCCGATATAGCCCAGCTATATGCCAGTAATTTCCGCCTGGGCCTGCCAGGCTGGCAGGTTGACCTGTTCATGCTTACCAGCGCAATCGGGCTGGGCTGGATCGGCTCCTACTTCGCAGTCAATCGCGCGCTCGCCCAATTCGAAATCAAATAGCCCAAGCTACCGTCTGCTGCCACTAACGAATAATCCCGGATATTTTGCGGTAATTAATGGTCTGTTTTCTATTCAGCGTTAAGGAAGCTCGTTGCACAACAAGATGCTGTCATGGCTTTCAAGCCGCGGCAAATTAGCCGGCAGAAAACCTGATCAGGTAGCGCCTATATGGGAGCACCCTCCCAAAGGCGACCGCGTACTCCAAATCCGCGTGAGCCGCAACACCCTGATTGCGGTGTGCTTCTCGCTCCTATTGCACCTGTTGGCGCTCTTGTTGCTCCATCCCAGAGATTTTTTATTTGATAACAGTGGCGCAACACCAGAGCCGCTGACTATTACACTTACAGCGCCCCATCCTGCGGAAACAGCAACAGTAACGGCGGAAGTGGCGCCAGTGGCACCTCCGGAAGCCCCCAAGCCAAAGCCGACAAGGTCACGCGACAAACCACGGAAAGTTATTGCAGTGGAAAAGCCGGATGCCCAAACACCTTTGGTCACAACCCCGGAGCCTGCAAAAGAGCCGATTGCATCTCCTTTGCCCAAGCCCAGCACAGCGGAATTGGCTGCTCCAACCGACATGATGTCATATGTGAACGCCGCCCGAGCTAGACGTGCGGCCAGTGAAGGAAATGCGGCAGAAGTGAATGCCCAAGCCATCGCCAAGGAGCGAGGCCCGACTGAAGAAGAGAAGCGGGACGCCATTATTAAACGTAATCTGCAGCCAGGCACTAATGGTATTTTTCAGATTATCAACAAGGATAAAGATAGCGCTCAATTCTCCTTCCGTGGCTGGACAAACGATTACAGCATGGTGCGCCGTCAGTACATCGAAGTCAGCGCAGGGCCTGATGGCGACATTGATCGCGCCATTGTGCGCAAGATGATAGCGCTGATCCGGCAATATTATCAGGGCGACTTTAACTGGGACTCACAGCGGCTGGGACGCGTGATCGTTCTCTCAGCGCGTATGGAGGATAACGCCGGGCTGGAAGATTTTCTGATTACAGAGTTCTTCGCTCCACCCCCGGGGATACCTGCGAGATAGGTTCATAGCTACGCATCGACACGTTTTCCCGCTATCAATTGTTATGGGGTAATAAGGTGTTGCTCTTTACGGCAAACCCTGTGGCAAATTACTTATTTCCAAGCCTGAAGGATCTTGCGCTACAGTTTTTAAGTTTCCTGAAATTATAGAGAGCAACAAACTTAAATTAAATTTGGCGATTTCCAGGTTGGGATCCAGTTTCAAGGCTTGTTCATAGGATGCTTTAGCCTGCAGATAAGCGAACTTTGCTTCTTCCTGTATCGCCCCATCCGATGCCACGAATCTTTGTAAACCTGAGCGAAACAAATGATTGGCAATATTAAAGTGAATCCTGGATTTCAAATCCTGGGTAACTATAAAAGTGTTGCCCTGCTGTTTATTGGCTTCCAATAACTGGCCAAATCCTTGTATGGCGTGTTTATGATTCCCCGCCTTACCTTGCTGATACGCATCAGAAAACTTTTTATGGAACGGGTAATTGTCCCCATCAATGACTCCACCCGAACGCAGGGCCTGATTCACTTTATTGATCTGATTAATCTGAAAGGCTTCATAAGCGGTTCCCACTAACCCGACCAGCAATAGCAAGCCCAGCAACTGATTTTTGCGTTTTATGCGATTCTTCATTCGTGCACCCTTAAGTTCTTAATAGTCAGAATAATCAAACCCAATACCAAAGCGATCGAGATGAATATCTTGGCGTAATCATAACCAGCGATTACTTCAGTGTATTTGATGGTTTTCCTTTCACGGGAATCGATATCGCGAACTGCGGACTCCAGTGTTTCAGGGTTATCTGCTTCGTAAGCCTTGTATTTAACGCCCAACGATTGAAAGTACTTGTGTAGTACGATGGAATTCGGCTGGCGATCCTCTTCAAACTCATCTTTGGTAAAAATACTGACCTCACCGGGTTCACGCAGCATGATCCAGTAGATATTTAGATTCCGACTTTTTAAGCGCTCGCTTAACAAATACTTTACGCGTGGGCTCAGTTTTCCTGCGCCATCGGATAGCAGAATAATAGCCCTAGATCCCGAGTTGGGTATTCTGTCGAACATACCTACGGCTTCAGTCAAACCTGCGCCGATATTCGTCTGGTTTAGCGAAGGGCTAGTGGCCGCAAGGATGGCAGCATGAATAGCGTCTCGATTGGTCGTGATTTTGATGCCGTACAAAGCCGAGTTTGTAAAACCAACCACCCCCATCATGTCGTTTGGACGTGAATCGATGAACTGCATGATGATCCTGCGCGCAGTCGCAGATTTAATCTCCGCAGCGTGTCCCGAGGAATCCCCTGCAAACGGGTGATCCATGCTCACGCTCCGGTCGATCACCATGAC
>CAZBSR010000079.1:0-6389 GCA_964494575.1 uncultured Methylophilaceae bacterium
AATCCGCCATCATGTAAATGGCATTGAACGATTCCTGACGCATAGGCTTGCCGTCTTTATCCTTGACCTGCTTGCCATCGGCATCCAGTACCGGCTCTTCGCGCAATTGCTTCATCATCGCGTCCGCAACCTTATCACCGGCACGGCCCCAGATATCCACAACCTTGTTATAGCGCTCGCCTTGCGTTACCAAGCCAGAGACGTACTGGTCCTCGATTTCTTTCACTTCAGCTTCCGCTGCAGCAATCAATTGGCCTTTTTCCAGCGGTACCAGCATGTCATTGATACTGATCGAGATACCGCCGCGTGTGGCATAGGTGTAACCCGTGCCCATCAGCTTGTCGGCAAAGATAACCGTTTCACGGATACCTACCTTGCGGAAACTGGCATTAATCAGCTTGGATATTTCTTTTTTCTTCAACGCACGGTCAATCATGCTGTATGGCAGGCCGGCCGGCAGAATCTCTGACAGCAAGGCACGACCTACAGTCGTTTCGTAGCGGCTGATCTTCTCGTGCTTGGCACCATCCAGATCCAGCTCATATTCCTTGATGCGAACCGTGATACGTGCGTGGAGATCAATCAGGCCGCCGTCATAAACGCGTTGCACTTCAGCCACATTGGAGAAACGCATGCCTTCGCCACGCGCGCCGATCTTCTCGCGCGTCATGTAGTAAAGACCGAGCACGATATCCTGTGAAGGCACAATAATCGGCTCACCATTGGCTGGGGACAGCACGTTATTGGAAGCTAGCATCAAAGTGCGTGCTTCCATTTGCGCCTCTAGAGACAGCGGTACGTGCACAGCCATTTGGTCACCGTCAAAGTCGGCGTTGAACGCCGCGCAGACCAGCGGATGCAACTGAATGGCCTTGCCTTCGATCAGCACAGGCTCGAATGCCTGAATACCTAATCTATGCAGCGTAGGCGCACGGTTCAGCAATACCGGATGCTCGCGGATCACGTCTTCCAGGATATCCCAGACTTCTGGACCTTCCTCTTCGACCTTCTTCTTGGCGGCTTTGATTGTAGTCGCCAGGCCCAGCACTTCCAGCTTGTGGAAAATGAAAGGCTTGAACAGCTCCAGTGCCATCTTCTTCGGCAAACCGCACTGATGAAGCTTGAGTTGCGGGCCCACCACAATCACGGAACGACCAGAGTAATCCACGCGCTTGCCCAGCAAGTTCTGACGGAAACGACCGCCTTTGCCCTTGATCATATCAGCCAGTGACTTCAGCGCACGCTTGTTGGCACCGGTCATTACCTTGCCGCGACGGCCATTATCCAGCAGCGAATCCACGGCTTCCTGCAACATGCGCTTTTCGTTACGCACGATGATTTCAGGAGCCTTAAGCTCCAGCAGGCGTTTCAAACGGTTGTTACGGTTGATGACGCGACGATACAGATCGTTCAGATCGGAGGTCGCAAAGCGGCCGCCATCGAGTGGCACCAATGGACGTAGCTCTGGCGGCAATACCGGCAGGACTTCCAGGATCATCCATTCCGGTTTGATGCCGGACTTCTGGAAAGCTTCCAGCACTTTCAGGCGCTTGGCGATCTTCTTGATCTTGGCTTCCGAGCCGGTCTCTGTCAGATCGCGACGCAGCTTTTCGATTTCATTGAAGATGTCCATGGTGCGCAATAATTCACGTACGGCTTCAGCACCCATGACAGCATTGAATTCATCGCCGTACTCTTCAACCTTGGCAAGATAGTCGTCTTCAGTTAGCAACTGGCCGCGCGTAAGCGGCGTCATGCCTGGATCGATAACGATATATGCCTCGAAGTACAGCACACGCTCGATGTCGCGCAGGGCGATATCCAGCACCATGCCCAGACGGCTAGGCAGGCTCTTGAGGAACCAGATGTGGGCGACCGGCGATGCCAGTTCGATATGCGCCATACGCTCGCGACGCACCTTGGACAGGGTCACTTCCACGCCACACTTCTCGCAGATCACACCGCGGTGCTTGAGACGCTTGTACTTGCCGCACAGACACTCATAGTCCTTTATCGGGCCAAAAATCTTGGCGCAGAACAGACCATCACGCTCCGGCTTGAATGTACGATAGTTGATGGTTTCCGGCTTTTTTACTTCGCCATAGGACCATGAACGGATTTTTTCAGGAGAGGCCAGTGCAATCTTGATCGCATCAAATTCTTCTTCCTGTGTTACCTGCTTAAATAAGTCTAATAGAGCTTTCACGCGGATTCTCCTTAGTTGCGGTCAAGATCAATATCGATAGCGAGCGAGCGGATTTCTTTCACCAGCACGTTGAAGGACTCCGGCATACCGGCATCTATCTTGTGCTCGCCCTTGACAATGTTTTCGTAGACCTTGGTACGGCCCGACACATCATCGGATTTAACAGTCAGCATTTCCTGCAAGGTATATGCAGCGCCGTAAGCTTCCAGCGCCCAGACTTCCATCTCACCGAAGCGCTGACCACCGAACTGGGCTTTACCGCCCAATGGCTGCTGCGTTACCAGTGAGTAAGGACCTGTGGAGCGGGCATGCATCTTGTCGTCCACCAGATGGTGCAGTTTAAGCACGTGCATATAACCAATAGTCACAGGGCGCTCGAACGGCTCACCACTACGGCCATCAATCAGCCTGACCTGTGTCTTCCCGGCAGCGAATTGCAATTGCTTGGTACGCGGGTCGTCATCGGGGAAAGCCAGATCCAGCATATCCTTGATATCAGATTCCGTGGCGCCATCAAATACCGGCGTAGCGAACGGCACGCCTGTTTCCAGGTTTTTCGCCAGCTCGAATACTTCGACATCGGTCAGGGACTTGATGTTTTCCTTCTTACCATTGGTATCGTTGTAAATCTGGTCAAGGAACTTGCGAACCTCGCCAGCTTTGGCTTCGGCGCGCAGCATCTCGCCGATACGCATACCCAGGCCTTTGGCTGCCCAGCCCAGATGCACTTCCAGAATCTGGCCGATATTCATCCGTGAAGGCACGCCCAGCGGATTCAATACGATATCCATCGGCGTACCGTCAGCCATGTGGGGCATGTCTTCGATCGGCACGATCTTGGATACCACACCCTTGTTACCGTGGCGGCCTGCCATCTTGTCGCCCGGCTGGATACGGCGCTTGACTGCCAGATACACCTTCACCATTTTCTGTACGCCAGGAGACAGCTCATCGCCCTGCGTCAGCTTGCGTTTCTTCTCTTCAAAACGGTTGTCGAATTCAACACGCGCCTGTGCCAGACCGTCTTTCAACTGCTCCAACTGGTGCGCCGACTCTTCATCGCTGAGACGAATATCGAACCAGTCGTAGCGACCGATATCTTCCAGATACTCCGCAGTCAACTTCTCGCCCTTCTTCAGCTTCTTCGGGCCGCCAGTAGCGGTCTTGCCTTCCAGCAGGCGACGGATACGACCGAAAGCATCGTCTTCCACAATACGCATCTGGTCGGCTAGATCCTGCTTGTAGTGCCCAAGCTGGTCGTCAATGATTTGCTGTGCACGGGTATCGCGGTCTATGCCTTCACGCGTAAATACCTGTACATCGATCACCGTGCCGGACATGCCTGACGGCACGCGCAGCGAAGTGTCCTTAACGTCGGATGCTTTTTCACCGAAGATCGCGCGTAGCAGCTTCTCTTCTGGTGTCAGCTGGGTCTCGCCCTTGGGTGTAACCTTACCGACCAGCACATCACCCGCCTCGACTTCAGCACCGATATAAATGATGCCGGATTCGTCCAGACGGCCCAGCATACGCTCGGACAGATTGGAGATGTCACGCGTAATCTCTTCAGCGCCCAGCTTGGTGTCGCGAGCGACTACCGTCAGCTCTTCGATGTGAATCGATGTATAGCGGTCATCTGCTACCACGCGCTCGGAGATCAGAATCGAATCCTCAAAGTTGTAACCATTCCATGGCATAAATGCCACGAGCATGTTCTGGCCCAGTGCCAGCTCGCCCATATCGGTAGATGCGCCATCAGCAATTACGTCGCCGCGAGAGATCACATCGCCAATATTTACCAGCGGACGCTGGTTGATATTGGTGTTCTGGTTTGACCGGGTATATTTGGTTAAGTTGTATATGTCCACACCAACTTCGCCTGCAGCTGCCTCAGCATCATGCACACGCACAACGATACGACCGGAATCGACATAATCTACGATCCCGCCGCGACGCGCCTGTACAGTCGTGCCGGAGTCAACAGCTACGGTACGCTCAATGCCAGTGCCTACCAGGGATTTTTCTGCACGCAGACAAGGTACCGCCTGGCGTTGCATGTTAGAACCCATCAATGCACGGTTGGCGTCATCATGCTCCAGGAATGGAATCAGCGATGCAGCAACAGAAACGATCTGCGAAGGCGCAACGTCCATGTACTGCACGCGCTCAGGCTGAGCCATGGTGAACTCATTGTGGTAACGCGCAGAGATCAGCTCATCAGTGAATTTGCCATTCTTGTCCAGCTCGCTGTTCGCCTGGGCAATCATGTACTGGCTTTCCTCGATTGCAGACAGGAAATCGATCTTGTCTGAAACCTTCTCGTTATCGACCTTGCGATAAGGCGTTTCCAGGAAACCGTATTTATTGGTACGCGAGTACAAAGCCAGCGAATTGATCAGGCCGATGTTCGGACCTTCCGGTGTTTCAATCGGGCATACACGGCCATAGTGGGTCGGATGTACGTCACGTACTTCGAAACCGGCACGTTCGCGCGTCAGGCCACCTGGGCCCAGTGCGGAAACACGGCGCTTGTGGGTGATCTCAGACAGCGGATTGGTCTGGTCCATAAACTGCGACAGCTGCGAAGAACCGAAGAACTCGCGGATAGCGCTGGATACTGGCTTGGCATTGATCAGGTCATGCGGCATCAGGTTATCGGATTCGGCCTGGCTCAAGCGCTCCTTGACTGCACGTTCAACCCGCACCAAACCTGCACGGAATTGATTCTCAGCCAATTCACCAACAGAACGGATACGGCGATTGCCCAAGTGATCGATATCATCGATTTCGCCACGGCCGTTGCGCAGTTCGAGCAATACACCCACTACTGCGAGGATATCATCGTTGGAAAGCGTGTTCGTACCTTCGGCGCCACGCGGCCCGACTCTTTCATAGAAGCGGTGCATCCACGCGGATATACGCTCTTCTGCCTTTTCAGGGAAAACGCGACGGTTGAACTTCATACGGCCGACAACCGACAGGTCATAACGGTCAGGATTGAAGAACAGGCCTTCAAACAGAGCTTGCACAGAGTCTTCCGTGGGCGGCTCGCCTGGGCGCATCATGCGGTAAATTGCCACACGTGCACTATATTGGTCAGGAATTTCATCAATACGCAGAGTTTGCGAAATGTAATCGCCATGATCGAGATCATTCGAATACAGGGTATTGATCTTGGTGACATTAGCTTCACGCAGCTTTTCCAGCGATGCCTCAGTGATCTCATCATTGGCATTCGCCACCACTTCGCCGGTTTCCTTATCGATCACGGCGGCACTCAGGGCACGACCCAGCATAAACTCTTCAGGCACGGTGATCTTGCTGATACCGGCTTTTTCCATGTCGCGAATGTGCTTGACGGTAATACGCTTGTCTTTTGCGACAATGACGTTGCCCGCCTTGTCGATAATATCGAATTTGGCAACTTCACCACGCAGACGCTCAGGTACCAGTTCGAACTGCACGCCCTTTTTGCTGATATGGAAAGTATCGAAATCGTAAAACGTTTCCAGAATCTGTTCTGGTGTATAGCCCAATGCTTTCAGCAATATGGTGACCGGCATCTTGCGGCGGCGGTCAACGCGGAAATACAGATAATCCTTGGGATCAAACTCGAAGTCGAGCCAGGAACCGCGGTAAGGAATGATACGAGCGGAGAATAACAATTTGCCAGAGCTATGGGTTTTACCCCGGTCATGCTCGAAAAACACGCCAGGGCTGCGATGCAATTGCGACACGATCACACGCTCGGTACCGTTGATCACGAACGATCCATTTTCAGTCATCAAAGGCAGTTCGCCCATGTAGACTTCCTGCTCCTTCACTTCCTTCACGGTCGGCTTGGAGGCTTCCTTGTCCATGATGGTAAGACGAACCTTCACGCGCAGCGGAGCAGCGTATGTGAGGCCGCGTTGCTGACATTCCTTGACGTCAAACGGCTCTTGGCCGAGGTTGTAGCTTACATAGTCCAGGCGCGCATTGCCGGAATGGCTAACGATAGGGAAGATAGAAGCGAAAGTGGCTTGCAATCCGGCTTCTTCACGCTTATCGACAGTCACATTGGCTTGCAGGAATGCGGCGTAAGATTCAAGCTGCATTGCCAGCAAGTATGGAACTTCTTGCACGCTCTCACGTTTGGCAAAGCTCTTACGAATACGTTTTTTTTCGGTAAAGGAATAGCTCA
>CAZBSR010000080.1:0-6371 GCA_964494575.1 uncultured Methylophilaceae bacterium
TTACCAGCGGCGAAGGCATCATCAAGGTGGTGGGCGAGGTCGGCAGCGGCAAGACTATGCTTTGCCGCATGCTACAAACCTTGCTGCCGGAAAAGGTCGAAAGCGTATATCTGGCCAACCCAAGTGTCGCACCGGAAGATATCCTGCATGCCATTGCATTTGAGCTGCAATTAAAGCTGCCGAAAAATGCGGATCGCCTGCAGGTCATGCAGGTGCTGCAAAAATACCTGGTTGATCGCCACGCAGATGGGAAGCAAGTGGTGATTTTTGTTGAAGAAGCTCAGGGCATGCCGCTGGCTACCTTGGAAGAAATGCGCCTGCTATCCAACCTGGAAACCAAGTACGATAAATTGCTGCAGATCGTATTGTTTGGCCAGCCCGAGCTGGATGTTAATCTCAACGAAACCCAGATCCGCCAGCTCAGGGAGCGCATAACCCATAGTTTCAATCTTGGTCCCCTGGACCAAAACGAAATCGGCGAATACCTGATTTTCCGCTTGCGGGCGGCAGGGTATTTCGGTCCCCACCTGTTTTCCAAATCGGCCATAAAAATGATCGCACAATCTGCACAAGGGCTGGTGCGCCGCGTGAATATCCTGGCGGATAAATCGTTGCTTTCGGCTTTCTCCGATAACGTTTACCAGGTGACGCCGAAGCAGGTGCGAGCTGCCATTCGCGATAGTGAATTCGGGGCAGAGCAGGTGCGGCGCCAATCCGGCAAGCAGATCTACGCTGGTGTTGCTGCAACCCTGACTATCGGACTGATAGTGGGGTATCTGTTCAATCAATGGCAGCCGGCCAAGTCCGTCCAGCAAGGCCCTGCGGCAGTGGCTCAATCTGAAACAAAATCGGATCAGACTGCACAGCCCATTTCAGTCGTGCCAATGGCGGAGGCGCAGCCGGTCAAGGCCGCGATGGAGACGAGCGCTACTGAAGCCACTTCGCCCGTTGTTGCCGGTCCTGTAGCCACGGCGGCGACAGCGCCGATAGCTGAGCCGGACGATATTCTTGAGCGTCGCCTTGTCGTCACCAAAAACTGGCTGAACCAGCAGCCTGCTACTACGGTGAGTATCCAATTGATGGGCAACGGCAATGACGACCAGTTGAGACTCGGATTAAAGACGCTTGCATCGCAGGTCGAGCTGGATAATGTGTACGTATTTCGCACCAAGGTTAGCAACAGGCCGTTCGTAACAGTGCTGTATGGCAGCTATGCGAATCGCGATGAAGCGATACAGGCAATGCAAAAATTACCGAGTAATTTACGCGCCAATCGTCCTCAGCTCAGGACGGTAGGCGGAATATTGGAAGAAACAAAGCAACTTCAATAAGTTATTATTGCGGACTAAAGCGGATTATGAGATAAATACTCAGATTTGCACATAATCGGGGATGGTTAGCGCACTTATGAAAAATACAATGATCAATTTGATCGCGCTTTTATTGATGCTTGCGTTGGCAGGCTGTGCACATGAGTCAAAAATTCAGCCATCGACCGGGCACATTGACGATCAGCAAACCAAATCCGCTGCAGCAGTCGCAGATATCCCCAAGCCCATCAAAAGCACCCCCTATGTGCCGCCTCCCAAGGCAAAAGCCAAAGAGCAAACCTATAGCGTGGTTGTGAATGAAGTGCCGGTAAAGGAAGTTCTTTTCGCGCTGGCGCGGGAGAGCAAGCTGAATATTGATATTCACCCATCCATCCGCGGCAAAGTCACCCTCAATGCCGTTGATCAAACCCTGCCTGCAATCCTGGAGCGTCTCGCCAAGCAGGTCGATCTAACCTACAGGCTTGAAGGCAATGTATTAAACATCGGCCCGGACCAGCCCGTATTACGGTCTTACAAGGTGGACTATGTGAATATGGCACGTGATACCTCCAGCTCCATAGGCGCAGCTGCCGAGATAGCCACAGCAGGCCGTGCCGCTGCTGCTGGCGCCCAGTCGGGCGGTGCTGCCGGCTCAGGGGGCGGCTTGAGTTCGAACGGCTCCAGAACGCAAGTATCTTCAGAGTCGAAGAATCATTTTTGGGGAACCTTGATTCAGAATATCAAGGATATCCTGGCTGAAACCGATAAAGAGGTCATCATTGGGCGAAACGGCGGCATTGGGCAGTCTGAAACACAACCCACAGCTAATACCGCGAGCGCACCAGGAGGCGCTGCGGCAGCTCCCCAAGCTACAAATCAGGCAGCCCTTACTGCAGCGGCTGCGGCGGAGCGGGAAGAGGACAGGAAGGAATACAAGACTTTATTCGCTGCCACGGTAATTGCAAATCCGGAAGCAGGCGTGATCAGTGTGCGCGGAACGAACAAACAGCATGAGAAAGTGCAGGAGTTCCTGGATCGTGTGCTGACCAGTGCGAAGAAGCAAGTGTTGATTGAGGCGACTATTGTTGAGGTAGAGCTGAAAGATGAATTCAATGCGGGCATAGACTGGAGCCGTTTGGGTAACGGCCTGACATTCCAACAAAGCTTGCAGCCAACGGTGACCGATCCACTTGCACCAGCTACATTATCCAGTTTTGTTGCCGGATATGCATATACAGGTTCTGGTATTCTTGCTGATCTTAAGGCTTCCATAAAGTTGTTGCAGCAATTTGGCAATACCAAAGTGCTTTCCAGCCCAAAATTAATGGTGCTGAATAATCAGACCGCCGTGCTTAAGGTGGTAGATAACCTGGTTTATTTCACGATCGAGGCTGAAACGACCCAGGGCCAAACCACACAAAATATTACGTTTACAAGCACACCGCAGACGGTGCCTGTCGGTATTGTCATGAGTGTTACACCGCAGATTAATGATGGTAGTTCGGTGATGCTGAATGTGCGGCCAACCATAACAAGATTTCTGACAGATGTGCAGGATCCGAATCCTAGTTTACTGGTGAGAAATGCAGCGGGAGTCACAACACAAATAGCGTCGCGGGTTCCCGTGATACAGGTGAGAGAGATGGAGTCCATCCTGCGTGTCGAGAGCGGCGATACCACTGTGCTTGGCGGCCTGATGCAGGATGACATCAAGAACAATACCGATGTCGTTCCTGGGTTGTCGAGGATTCCGCTGGTTGGCAATATCTTCAAGGGCAAAGCAGACCTTACCAAAAAGACCGAGCTGGTCATCTTCCTGCGTCCTACCGTGATCTCCAGCGCGAGTCTGGAAAGCGACGAACTGCGTACTTACAAGCAGTACATGCCTACTCAACAACTTCAGCATACAGACAATGAGCCTGTTAATTAAGGCGCTGCAGAAAGCAGAACAGGAAAAGACGGCGGATGAGAAGAACAGCGCATCTGGCGGCGAGTTGTCGCTTGAGCTGGCACCGGCTCACACTAGCGCCCCGGAACCGAGCTCTGGATTAGATAGCGACCTGAATAACGAGGCTGGCTTTTCCCAGCCATCAACTTCTCAAACTGTCCCGGTTCGGAACCAGAAACAGGTTAGCCAGCAGGCCGCAGCGACCATGTTTGCCGCCAAGAGTGTTCCGACAAACAAGGCCGGACTCAGTAAATCGGCAGTTCTGGCGGGCGCCGCTTTATTGCTATTGCTACTTCTGGGCGGCGGCTTCTATTTTTACCTGAATTCGCTTAACCAACCGGAACTGGCGATGCCGAATCGCGTTGCTGCTGCGCCTCCGGCGGCGACCCAAGAGCCTGCCGTGACAGATAGTGTCGCAGCTACAGCCGACTCCGTCGAGACGGAACAAGCCGCTTCCGCGGGTGCTTCAGACCACGCCGTTGAAAATGCAGCCTCTAAATCATCTATTGGGCATGCGTCAAATGCCAACGAAGAGTCTGCTCCAGCAGAAAATGAATTGAATGTAGCGACTGCTTCACCCCGGAAAGCAGTTCGAGAATCAGCCCGCTCGCAACAGCTCACTTTCGGTGAACCGATAGAAGCCGGTGCGGATACGCCAGTGGCTGTGACCCGCAACCAACCTGTCGTTGGCATAAACCCTGATTTGATCTCGGCTTACTCGGCATTCAAAGCCGGGGACGATGCTGCGGCGCAGCGCTATTACCGCCAGGTGTTGCATGGTGATGTCAGGAATGTGGATGCCTTGCTGGGTATGGCTGCGATCGCTGCCAGGCAGGGGCGTAGCAACGATGCGCTGGGCTGGTACAGCAAAGTGCTGGAAGTGGAACCCAGGAACAATGTAGCCCAGGCAGCCATGGTGAGCGTGATGGCCCAAGCTGACCCCATAGGCGGCGAATCGCGCATCAAGAATTTACTGGCTCAGCAGCCGGAAGCTGCTTATTTGCATGCGGCCCTGGGCGGCATGTATGCAGGGCAAAACCAGTGGCCGCTGGCTCAGCAATCTTATTTTCAGGCGCTGCATTTCGATGCAAAAAATGCCGAATATGCATTCAATCTGGCGGTGAGCCTAGATCACTTGGGCAAAGCGGCATTGGCGCTGCAATACTATAAAACGACATTGGAGCTACTATCCAAATCCGGCATAGGCAATATTGACCGTACTCAAGTAGAGTCGCGCATAGCGCAACTGGAGTAGCTGCTCTGCCAATAGCCAGTCAGGCTATAATTAAAAGCAATTTGAACATGGGGCGGGAGTCTGATGGCGGAACAACGGCGTAAGCTACGCTTAGGCGAATTGATGGTGCAGCAGGGCCTGATCAGTCAGGACCAGTTGCGCATCGCGCTGATGGAGCAGGAGCAGAATAATATCCCGCTCGGCCGTCAGTTGGTGCGCCTCGGCTTTGTTACCGAAGCCATGGTGCGCGACCTGGTCGCCCACACTATCGGCCAGGAAAGTATCGATCTTGCCACCGTCATCGCCGACGCCGATGCGCTGAAGATGGTGCCTGAAGAATTCGCGCGTCGTTACCATATCCTCCCCATTGCCTATGAAGAAACCGCCAAATCGCTGATCGTGGCGATGGCGGATATGTTCAACGTGGTGGCGCTGGATCAATTGCGCTCCATGCTCGGTGGGCAAATCCAGGTCAAGCCTGTGCTGGCGGCAGAGGCGCAGCTCGAAGAATACATAGACCAGTTTTACGGCTACGAGCTTTCGGTTGATGGCATCCTGCGTGAAATCGAAACCGGCGAGATCGATTACCAGAGCCTGCAGGCAGGCGGCGACCAATACACGCAACCAGTGGTGCGTCTGGTAGGCGCGCTGTTGATGGACGCGGTCAAACGCGGCGCATCGGATATCCACTTTGAGCCGGAATACGCCTTTCTGCGTGTGCGCTATCGTATCGACGGCGTGCTGATCCAGATACGCAGCCTGCATAAAACCTATTGGCCGGGTATTGCAGTGCGGCTCAAGGTCATCAGCGGCATGGATATCGCCGAGACGCGCTCACCGCAGGATGGGCGTCTGAACATCAACCTCGGCGGCCGCCCTATCGATTTTCGCGTGGCAAGCCATCCGACCATCCATGGCGAGAATATCGTGCTGCGCGTGCTGGACCGTGAGAAATCCATCATCCCCATGGAGCGCATGGGCTTGCGCGAAGACACGCTGACCGAACTCAAGATGATGATGACGCGGCCGGAAGGCATCATGATTGTCACTGGGCCAACCGGTAGCGGTAAGACCACTACGCTGTATTCCCTGCTTTCGCACCAGAATACTGAAGCTGTCAACATCATGACCCTGGAAGATCCGGTGGAGTATCCGGTGACCATGATGCGCCAGACCTCGGTGGCGGAAGTGAACAAGGTCGATTTTGCCAACGGTATCCGCTCCATCATGCGCCAGGACCCGGATATCATACTCGTCGGCGAAATCCGCGATGCGGATACTGCCACCATGGCGTTCCGTGCGGCCATGACCGGCCACCAGGTATTTAGTACTTTGCATACCAATTCGGCTTTGGGTACATTCCCGCGCTTGCTGGATATCGGCATTTCGCCGGACATCATGGCTGGCAACATCATTGGCGTGGTGGCACAGCGGCTGGTGCGCGTGCTTTGCCCGCATTGCAAGGAAGCGCATTCACCTACTGCGGATGAGCGCAAGCTGCTCGGGCTTACGCCGCGCGCGGATGCCAAGGTCTATCGCCAGGTGGGCTGCAAGCGCTGCAACTACACAGGCTATCGTGGACGTATGGCCATCATCGAGCTGCTGCGTATAGATAACGATATGGATTCGCTCATCGCGCGTCGTTCTCCCATGGATGAGATTCGTACTATGGCGCTGGAAAAGGGTTTTGTTACTTTGGCTGACGATGGTGTCCGGCGTATTCTCGAAGGCTATACCAGCCTGGCAGAAGTCACGCGTGTGATTGACCTTACCAACCGGATCAAATAGCCCATCGTGCCTACTTTCAATTACAAGGCAGTTGACCAGGTAGGCCACCCGGCTCAGGGGCAGATCGATGCGCTGAACGAGATTGACCTGG
>CAZBSR010000081.1:0-6066 GCA_964494575.1 uncultured Methylophilaceae bacterium
GCAGCGCGACGTAATGCGGCGGCATCAAACCAGCCGCAGCGGCGCTTACGCTTGGTGACGGTGCCAATTTCACGACCTTTATCCGACATTTGAAAGCCAGGGGAATCAAGAAGCTCAATATCCAGCTCACTGGGGAACGGCCCTCCGCCCACACGCGTGGTATAAGCCTTGGTAATGCCCAATACATAGTGCAGCGCGTCGGGGCCGACACCTGAACCGGCTGAAGCCTGCCCGGCCACACAGTTCGAAGAGGTCACATAGGGATAAGTGCCATGATCTACATCCAGCAAGGTGCCTTGTGCACCTTCGAACAAGAGGCGATGTCCTGCCTTATTGGCTTCATAAAGCGCAGCAGAAATGTCGGTCACCATCGGACGCAAAATCTCGGCATGCTGCATGGAAAGATCGAGTTGCTCCTGATAGTCCACGGCGGCAGTATTGAGGTATTTAGTCAGTACAAAGTTATGATAATCAAAAAGCTCTTTTAGCTTTTCGGCAAAACGCTCGGGATAGAACAGGTCGTACACCCGTAAAGCCCGGCGCGCGACTTTATCTTCATATGCAGGGCCTATGCCCTTGCCGGTAGTACCAATTTTTGCACTCTGGGCCCGCGCAGCTTCGCGTGCCTTATCCACCTGGACATGGCAGTTCAGGATCAAGGGGCAGCCAGGGCTGACCTTTAGACGGCTGCGCACCTCGATACCTTCTTTTTCCAAGCCGGTAATCTCCTGCAGCAAATGTCCGGTATCCAGCACTACGCCATTGCCGATATAGCAAATGATGCCATCGCGCACGATGCCTGAAGGCACCAGGTTCAGCTTGTATTCACGTTGTAGCGCGCCCTGCCCGATGACGAGCGTATGCCCGGCATTATGCCCACCTTGGAAACGTACTACTCCCTGGGCATGGTCAGTCAGCCAGTCTACGATTTTACCTTTACCTTCATCGCCCCACTGGGTACCGATTACAACGACGTTCTTGTTCATGAGCTACCTAAGAAACTTGATACTTCAATTTAATAATTCCGGGGCTGGGACGACTTGCCAGCCCTTTCCCTGTTTGACCAGCTTGCGATCGCAATTCAACTCCTTGCGATACGATGCATTACCCGGTAACTCCTGCACCACCTTGTTACCGGCATTGCGCAATTCATCGATCTTGGCGGCCAACCCTGCATCCTGGGCACTCGCCTCGAAGGCTGGCGCGAATATACCTTTTTGCAGTTGTGCTAGCGGCAGTGCTTTAACTACGCCTCGCAAATCAAGACTGAAGCCGGTCGCAGGGCGTGCGCGGCCAAAGGCCGAGCCCACTTCATCATAGCGACCGCCAAGAGCCAAAGCACCGGCATAACCTTGCGCATAAGCAGCAAATACGATGCCGCTGTGATAGTGATATCCGCGCAGTTCAGACAGATCGAAACTGACACCCACGCCCAAATCGCCCAGGCTTTCGCTTACACGGCGCAGATCCTGCAAAGCTTGCTTGATTTCAGGCGTGGATGGCAGGCGTTTTTCCGCCTCGTCCAATACCCTTGCATCGCCGTTAAGCTCGGTCAGGCTACATAAGGTCGCACCCAGGCCGGCATCAAGGTCTTTACTCAGGCTGCGTACGCTTGATTGATCTTTGCTTTGCAGCGCCGCATAAAGCGCCTGCTCCAATGCCGGGCTGATATTTGATTGACTCACAAGGCTACCGAAGATGCCGACATGACTGAAATCCACCTGCAAGGCCTCAATGCCTGTTGCCTGCAGCGCCTTGATCATCAGGCGCTGGATTTCGATATCGCTTTCCAGTCCGGCATGGCCGAACAACTCAGCGCCGAGCTGCAAAGGCTGGCGAGTCTGCCCCAGGCCGTCAGGATTGGTGCGCAGCACACTCCCTGCATAACACAAACGGGTAACGCCTTGATTATTCAACATATGCGCATCAATGCGTGCGGCCTGCGGTGTAATATCTGCGCGTACACCCATCAAGCGCCCGGTAAGCTGGTCAACCACCTTGAATGTGGCCAGATTCAGATCGTGACCAACGCCCGTAATGAGAGATTCCAGATACTCAAGCAGTGGCGGAATGATGTATTGATAGCCGTGCACATCGAACAGGTCAAGCAACCGTCTGCGCAACTGCTCAACGCGCGCAGCCTCTGCAGGCAGCACATCTTCGATGTATTCGGGAAGTAACCAGTTACGCATAAAATTAGTGGCTCTAGTAAATGGGTTTTAACGCAGAATCATCATAAGCAGCAACCCGGCGATCATCGAGACAAGACCGACAAACCGGAGCTGGCCGTCATTCAGTTCGATCATGCGCTGGAAAGTCTGCCGCCACGCCTTTGGCGCTATCAGCGGCAGCACGCCTTCCAATACCAGCATCAGGCCAAAAGCGGTTAGTAAAGTTGTATTCAAGCAAGCCCCCGTTCACTTGAAACCTGTTACTTTTTACGCCCGTCGGCATCACGCATGTACTTGAAGAATTCAGAGTTGGGCTCCAGCACCATCACGTCACTCTTGTTCTTGAAGCTATTGCGATAGGCCTCAAGGCTGCGATAGAAAGAATAAAACTCGGCGTTTTTACCATAAGCTTGCGCATAAATCTCGGATGCC
The DNA here is from genome assembly GCA_964494575.1 of uncultured Methylophilaceae bacterium. Lineage (GTDB taxonomy): Bacteria > Pseudomonadota > Gammaproteobacteria > Burkholderiales > Methylophilaceae > JBCKUK01. The sequence continues at coordinate 2,604 of CAZBSR010000081.1, forward strand.
TTGGCATCGCCTTCACCTTTGGTGCGCTGCGCTTCGCGGAAGGCTTCGGAAATAATCACCTCGCGTTGCTTGTCGGCATCAGCGCGTATCTTCTCGGCAGCGCCGGCACCCTGTGAGCGCAGCTCGTTAGCAACCCGCTTACGTTCAGCTTCCATACGCTGGTATACCGACTCGCTCACTTCCTGCGGCAAGTCAACGCGCTTCAGGCGCACATCCAGCACTTCGATACCCATCTGGCGCGAGTCACGATCAGCACGTACGCGCAGGATCTCCATGATCTTGCCGCGCTCGCCCGAAACCACCTCATTGATCGTGCGTTTACCAAACTCTGCACGCAAGCCATCATTGACCGTTTGCGATAAGCGACGCTCCGCCTGCAACTCATCACCCCTGACCGAAATATAGTACTTGGTAGGGTTGACGATACGCCACTTGACGAATGAGTCGACCAGCACGTTTTTCTTCTCGCTGGTAATAAAGCGGTCAGGATCGGCAGAGCTCAGCGTCAATATGCGGTTATCGAAATAGCGCACATTATCAACGAGAGGCACTTTCAGATAAAGTCCGGGCTCCTTTTTAACCGACACAATCTCGCCCAGCCGGAAAACCAGAGCGTATTCACGCTGATCTACGGTAAAGGCGGAGAAGCTGAACAGCAACAGGGCAACGATTACACCCAGCAAAACAGTCCCTAGGTTTTTCAATATGGAATTATTCATTATCTGCTCTCCCGGTCACGGCTGCGGAATGCGTCACGGGAACGCTGGGCTTCCTGCTCAGCCTGGGCTGGGTTTAAAGTCGCTGCCGGAGCCGGATTAACCGGCGCGTTAGCGGACGTTGTTGCTATGAGCTTATCCAGCGGCAGGTAAAGCAGGCTGTTGCCACCCTTTTGATCGACAACCACTTTGCTCACGCTGGACATGATCTGCTCTTGTGCGTCGAGATACATCCGCTGACGGGTGACCTCCGGCGCGCGCTGATACTGAGTCAAGATCTGCTCGAAACGGCTGGCATTACCTTTGGCTTCGTTCTCAACACTTAATTTATAGCCTGCGGCTTCTTCCAGAAGTCTGGAAGCATTACCGCGCGCTTTCGGAATCACATCGTTGGCGTAAGCCTGGCCTTCGTTCTTCTGGCGCTCCAGATCCTGCCCCGCCTTTACTGCGTCATCAAACGCTGCCTGGACCTGTTCTGGCGGCTGGGCATTCTGCATGGTGATATTGACGATGCTGATACCTGTCTTGTAACGATCAAGCACACCCTGCATCAACTCTTTGGCCCGTACGGCGATTTCTTCACGGCCTTCATACAAAACAAAATCCATCCTGCTTTTACCGACGATCTCGCGAATCGCACTTTCGGCGATACCACGCACGCCTTCCTCAGGCATACGGTTATTGAATGTGTAGTCTTCCACACTCTTCAGGTTGTACTGAACGGCAAACTGCAGATCAATGATATTTTCATCGTCCGTCAGCATCAGCGATTCACGTAATTCCTTGCTACGCGCAGCACTGCCTTCGGCTGAACGATAACCGACTTCTATCGTGCGCACCTGCCCCATATTGACTACCGAAGCACTTTCAATAGGGTAAGGCATATGCCAGCGCGGGCCGGGCATTGTCGTCTCAATGTGCTTGCCAAAACGCAGGACCACACCTCTGGAACCCTGGTCAACGATATAAAACCCGGTAGCGAACCAGATAACCACGACAAGACCAATGATGGGCAGAATCGTGAGGGCTTTATTATCGGAATCGGGGCTTGGGCTGTCTCCGCCACCAGACCTGCCAAACAACGCATTCAGCTTGCGGCCAAACTGGCGCATTACTTCGTCCAAATCGGGCGGGCCGCCATTATTACGGTTGCCCCAACCGGGATCATTTGCCATGTATCACTCCAAAAACTTTTATTGAGAACTACTATTTGTTCGAAACTTAAAATTACATTGCAACATCATGAAGCCATTACCTGCTCAGCCTCGCCTTCTATCAAAACCATCGCCGCTTTCGCCAGATGCTGCTGATGTTCCAGCATTGCCTGGCGCACCAGTTGCAAGCCTTCACCGGTTTTGGCAGAAATCCGCACTTTCGAAATTCTACCATATTCGTCCCGCTCCAAGCCGGCCTCAAGGCCTAGCCGGTCTATCTGATTCAGCACTATCACCTGAGGCACGTCACGAGCACCGATTTCTGTCAGCACATCATTCACTTGCGCCACCTGCTCATCTCGGCTTTCGCTGGCAAAATCCACCACATGCAGCAGCAAATCAGCCTGCACTGCCTCTTCCAGGGTCGCACCGAAAGCCTCTACCAAAGCATGCGGCAGATGCTTAATAAAGCCTACGGTATCCGATAACACTACCGGGCCACCATCCTGGATGAATAATTTGCGCGAAGTAGTATCCAGCGTGGCAAACAGCTTGTCGGCCGCGTAAACACTTGATTGCGTGAGTTGGTTAAACAGAGTGGACTTGCCGGCATTGGTATAACCCACCAGCGAGACAGACATTACTTGCGAACGCTTGCGTGAACGACGCTGCAAACCACGCGTACGTTTCAGCTTGGCCAGCTTTTCACGCAGACTCTTGATACGGACCCTCAGCATACGGCGATCCAGCTCCAGCTGGGTTTCACCAGGACCACCACGCACACCGATACCGCCTTTTTGCCGCTCCAGGTGAGTCCAGCCTCTGACTAAACGCGTAGACAAATGCTCCAACTGCGCAAGCTCCACCTGCAGCTTGCCTTCATGGCTTTGCGCGCGCTGTGCGAAGATATCAAGAATCAAGCCGGTGCGATCAACGACGCGGCACTCCAGCAGACGCTCCAGATTACGCTGCTGGGAAGGGCTGAGATCGTGATTGAAGACCGCCACGGAAGCGCCTTCTGATTTCATGGTCAAAGACACTTCATCAGCCTTGCCGGATCCTATGAAATACTTGGCATCCGGTTTTGGGCGCCTTCCATCCACGGTAGCCAGTACCTCCAGGCCAGCGCTGAGCGCCAGCTGCCGAAGCTCCTGCAAACTCTCTGCATAACCGGAATCACCGAAATCCAAGCTAACCAGTACTGCGGAGTCGCCCCCGCTCGGCCTGTCAATCATGATGCCAAACTACCAGGATCAAAAACTAGTCTTCGCTGTCGTGTGTGTGTGGAATCGATACCGCGCGTGCAGGCACAATGGTAGAGATAGCGTGCTTATAGACCATTTGCGTCACGGTATTCTTCAACAGGATGACATACTGATCAAATGAGTCCACCTGTCCCTGTAACTTGATGCCATTTACCAGGTAAATGGAAACTTGCACATGCTCTTTACGTAATGCGTTCAAGAATGGGTCTTGTAGCGTTTGCCCTTTGGTGTTCATTTTGAGCTCCTTCTTTTGAGAGTCTTTTATAGCTATCATAATTGGATTAAATCACTTTCGTTGTTTTAGAGCTACTGACGTAGGACTACTGGT
>CAZBSR010000082.1:0-5983 GCA_964494575.1 uncultured Methylophilaceae bacterium
CTCCTTCATTATTGCCGGGGTCGCATCCGGCTTTGCCGCACTGGCCTATGCTGAACTGGCAGCATCTGTAGGCGGATCAGGCAGCGCTTATGGTTATAGCTATGTGGCTTTTGGTGAGTTTTTCGCTTGGCTCATGGGCTGGATATTACTGCTGGAATACGGCGTCGGCGCGGCAGCAGTGGCCAATGGCTGGTCGGGCTATTTCATCGGCACGCTGGCCAATTTCAATATCTTCCTGCCGGAGGCCTATACCAAGGCACCCAGCCTGGGCGGCATCATTAACTTTCCCGCGTTCGCCATCATCTGGCTATTGGTGCTGCTGCTTATCAGTGGCGTTAAGGAAAGTTCGCAATTCAATAACATCATCGTGGCCATCAAGCTCAGCACCATTGCCATCTTTATTGCAATTGCCTCGTTTCACATCAATACCGACAACTGGCAGCCATTCATGCCTTACGGCTGGTTTGACAAGCTTGAAGATGGAAAAACCATAGGGATATTTGCGGGAGCATCGCTGGTATTCTTCGCATACTTCGGCTTCGATGCGGTTTCGACCGCCGCAGAAGAAGCCAAAAATCCGCAGCGGGATTTGCCCATCGGGCTGATTGCTTCGCTCGTCTTCTGCACGCTGGTCTACATCCTGGTTTCAGGAGTGCTCACCGGAGTAGTCCCCTATACAGAACTCAATGTCGACTCGCCAGTTGCCTATGCGCTTACCAAGCTAGGTTACACCTGGTCTTCCACATTGGTCGCGACTGGTGTGCTGGCTGGGCTGATTACAGTCTTGCTGGTGCTGCTGTATGGCCTTACGAGAATCCTGTATGCAATGAGCCGCGACGGCCTGATCTCGCCTTTTTTCTCGACGCTCAATCCCAACCGGCAAACACCGGTACGCATCATCCTCCTGTGCGGAGCACTCATTTCCATCATTGCAGGATTCTTCCCACTGGGCGAGTTGGCCGAAACAGTCAATATTGGCACCCTTGCCAGCTTTATCATGGTGTGTATTGGCGTAATCGTACTGCGTATTCGCCAGCCGGACCTTAAACGGCCGTTCAAGAACCCGTGGAATCCATTGATTCCATTGCTGGGAGTGCTTTCCTGCGGTGCACTGATCACTTTCCTACCAAATGAAACCTGGCACAGGTTCCTGATCTGGACAGGTATTGGCGTGGTGTTTTACTTCGCATATGCCATGCACCACAGTAAATTGAGGAAGTAAGCCGTACCACTCAATTACATCTGCCACTAAATTTTACCCAATAAAAAAGCCAGTCTGAAAGACTGGCTTTTTACTGAACACAATAGATTACTGCTTCAGAATCCATACGACGATTGTTTTAATATCTGCGTCTTTTACTTGTGGACTGTTAGCAGGCATCGGAATAGGACCCCATACGCCACTACCGCCTTTTTTGATCTTGTCGATCAGATGGGCTTCAGCACCCTTGTCACCTTTATATTTAGCCGCAACATCCTTGTAAGATGGGCCAAGTACTTTTTGCGACACGCTATGGCAAGCCAAACAGCCGCTTTTCTGTGCCAGAGCTTCTGCTGCATCCGCTGCTGCGGCAGTTCCAGCAATCATCAGGGAACCTGCAGCGGCGATTGTCAGTAATAATGTTTTCATGCTATCTCCTTCGTTCTATTTCTATCTTATAAAACTTACCAGTCCAAGCAAACATCCAAGCGAAACAACGTGTAATCATACCAAATTTGGCTGGGCGGAACAGTAAATTATATCTGTGCCATCAACTTATCCAAATCATGGATTACGGGTAAACACTCAACGCCATGACACACCCATGCGTTGACATCCTCGGAAAATATTCTGGTCAGGGCTGGCGGTAAATCAGTAATCGCCGCAGGCAACAAAATACACAGCGCATGGGGTTTATATATCTTATCCAGCGCATCTCTCCACTCCCGCATTCCTGCCGCATTGCCGCGCAATATGATGACCGTTGCGGGATGCAGATATTCCTCCAGTGCCATCAGTAGGCTGGGGCAGCCTGCCGGGTTACGCAGCATAATGCTATCGAAGGCCCTCAATACCCGCTCTGCCGACTGCAGATATCGAGCCTCACCTATCATGTGTCCCAGGCGCTGCAAGGCAATCGCCGCGATACCGTTACCGCTTGGCGTGGCGTTGTCATACCCTTGTTTGGGTCGGTGTATCAGCGCTTCATGGCCGTGGCCGGTAAAATAGAAGCCACCCTCATCGCTCTCGAATTCTTCCAGCAAGGCTTCCGCAATATCTTCGGCAAAAGCCATATCCTGTGGGCGATACTCCGCCTGCATCAGCTCCAGCAGTGCATCGAGCAGAAACGCATAGTCGTCAAGGTAGGCATCAAGATGCGCTACATCATCCTTGCAGGTGGCCAGCAAGCGCTCATTGACCCAGAGCCTGCCATGAATGAAGTCAACGGCCTGTTGCGCGACAGCTATCCAGTCCGGCCTGCCGAGCACACGGCCGGCCCGCGCCAGCCCTTTAATGACCAGCGCGTTCCATGAAGTCAGGACCTTGTCGTCGCGGCTCGGGCGAGCGCGTTTTTCACGGGCCTGAAACAACTTAATCCTCACACTAGCCAATGTGCCGACATCTTCAGTAGCAGGCTCGGTAGCCAGATATGCATGCCATGCCTGGCCTTCAAAATTCGGCGCGCGATCAAAACCGAAACAAGCCAACGCCACGGAGAACTCTTCCGGTGTAAGCAATGCCTTGATTTCTTTTACTTGCCATACATAGAAGGCACCCTCTTCATGGTGCCCGTGGGCGTCCACCGAATCGGCATCCAGCGATGAATAAAATGCGCCCTGCGGTGAGCGCATCTCGCGCATCAGCCATTCGACAGTTTCCTGCATCACGGTGGCAAAGCGTGCTGCCATCTCGGGGTATTTTCCCTGGCACATCTGCCAGCCGTCGGCATATAGCCAAAGCAACTGGCCGTTGTCATAAAGCATTTTTTCAAAATGCGGGATTGCCCAGCGCTCATCCACGCTGTAACGGCAGAAACCGCCGCCGATCTGATCGTAAATACCGCCCGCCGCCATACTTTGCAACATCTGCAAGGCCATGGCTTCGGCTTCTGCATTACCGTCTTTCGCGCGATGCATCAGGAGTTCGATATCCGCAGGATTGGGAAATTTGGGCGCCCTGCCAAAACCGCCATATTTAAAATCGAAATTGCTTTTCAAGTGCTGGAAAGCCAGTTGCAAGGCATCCGCGTTAGCATTGATTACCGGGCTCGCTATCGGCACACTGCGGGCCAGCGCCTGCATCAGCTGGCGATTCTGCTCTACAAGGTCGGCTTTGCGTTCATGATAGAAGTCGGCCACTCGGGCGGCGAGATCGCCAAAGCCAGGCAAATCATAACGAGGGGTCTTGGGGAAGTAAGTGCCACTGAAAAACGGCTGCTGACTGGGAGTTAGGAAAACGGTTAACGGCCAGCCGCCGCTACGCTGCGAGAGCAGGCCGTGCGCGGTCTGGTAAATCTGATCAATATCGGGACGCTCTTCGCGGTCCACCTTGATGTTAATGAAGCGCTCGTTCATTACTGCCGCGATTCCGGCATCTTCAAACGACTCATGCGCCATGACATGACACCAGTGACAAGCAGAGTAGCCGACTGAAAGCAGAATCGGCTTATCCTGCTCGCGCGCCAGCTTCAGGGCCTCTTCACCCCACGGATACCAATCGACGGGATTGTTTGCGTGTTGCAGTAAATAGGGACTGGTTTCAGCAGCGAGGTGATTGGGCATTAATCATCAAATCTATAAATCCGCAGTACTGTACTCGACGGCAAGTTCGTGCGTCTGGTTGGGGCTGATAAAGACCATGTTCTCCATGGCATTGGCGGACTCAACACAGATCATGTTGCGCCAGTTGTCCCCAGGGCCGATATCACTCATCTCGTGGGCTTTTTCTTCCCACGGCGTCCATATCACAGTACTGTTGCTGCCGGTTTTGGCAATGCGGATGGTCCGGTTCAAACCCGGGTCTTCTATCACACAGCCCGCCTTGGTATTGACATACACGCGGTCGAACTCGCCATTGAACTTAATCGCCGATTGCTGGGTATAGCGTTCATAGGCCATCAGCTTATCGGCATACTCCCCGCCTTCCAGCCCGGTCACAATGACGTTTTCCACATCACTGACCTGGAAATAGGTATGGAATGCCTCGCCCAGTACGAACGGCTGAGTGCCCAGATTCGTGGTTGCCAGGGCCAGCTCCAGCGTCTCGCCGATATTGATAGTCAACGTGAGGCGGTAAGGATAGGACAACTGCTTCTGGGCGATAGGTGTATGAATGATCTCCAGCACCAGCCGGGTCACGCCATTATCCAGCGTTCCGGATTCGATCAGCTTCCATGGCATGACCCTGGCGAATCCGTGCGGGCAGAGGGAACTGTCAGTAGGATGCGCACCAAACCATGGCCAGCAGATTGGCACCCCGCCGCGGATCGATCTTCCGTGCACATACCGCGCATTCTCGGAGAGCCATAGGACTGGCTCTGCGGCGTGCCTTGGCTGCCAGGACATCACATGCGCGCCTTGCAGGGCGACCGTCGCCTGCGCCAGATCATTTTCAATCTCGAGAAACTGTAACCCGACGGCATCCTGATAGGATCTGATGTGCGGATCCAGGACAACATCGCTTTCTTTTACAAGCTGTAAGGAACTCATGCTGCACCCCTAAAAATATTTATTCTTGTTGCCAATTAAATTCTTTTTCTGATTATTTTTCTATTTGTGAAACGTCGCGCACGGCTCCCCGCGCGGCACTGGTGCTCATGGCTGCATATGCACGCAGCGCCGGCGATACTACACGCTCACGGCTTACAGGCTTCCATGCCTTCGCGCCCTTGTCTTCCATGGCAGCCCGGCGATGCGCCAGTATTTCATCCGACACCGCTAAATGAATGGTCCGGTTGGGGATGTCGATTTCTATCGTGTCTCCCTCTTCCACCAGGCCGATAGCGCCGCCTTCTGCAGCCTCCGGCGAGGCGTGCCCGATACTGAGGCCGGAAGTGCCGCCGGAAAAACGGCCATCGGTAAACAGGGCGCAGGCCTTGCCCAAGTCCTTGGATTTCAGGTACGAAGTCGGGTAAAGCATCTCCTGCATGCCCGGCCCGCCGCGCGGGCCTTCATAGCGAATCACTACCACGTCGCCGGCAACAATCTTGTCTGCAAGAATGCCTTCAACAGCAGCATCCTGTGATTCAAAAATGCGTGCACGACCGGTGAATTTGAGAATGCTATCGTCGACGCCTGCTGTCTTGACGATACATCCATCCATCGCAATATTGCCGTAAAGCACCGCGAGGCCGCCATCTTGTGAATAGGCATGCGCCTTGTCACGAATACAGCCCTCGCTGCGATCATCATCCAGATCCGGCCACAGCATGGACTGGCTGAAGGCGATAGTCGTCGAAATGCCTCCGGGCGCTGCACGGAAGAACTTTTTGACATCTTCGTCCTGGGTAACCGTTATGTCATATTTTGCCAGGGCGTCACCCATGGTCGGGCTATGCACGGTGGGGCTTTCGCGATGAATCAATCCAGCGCGATCCAGCTCGCCAAGGATGCCCATCACGCCGCCGGCGCGATGCACATCTTCCATATGGTATTTGGCGGTGGCGGGGGCAACCTTGCACACACACGGCACGCGGCGCGATATCTGGTCTATGTCGCTCATGGTGAAATTCACCCCGGCCTCATGCGCGGCGGCCAATAAGTGCAATACGGTATTGGTGGATCCACCCATCGCCACATCCAGGCTCATGGCATTCTCGAAAGCCTTCAGGTTGGCAATGGAGCGCGGCAATACCGAATAATCATCTTGCTCATAATGGCGCTTGGTAATGTCAACAATCAGCCGACCGGCACGAAGGAATAAATCCTTGCGCGCAGCGTGGGTGGCAAGTGTGCTGCCATTGCCGGGCAGGCTCAGGCCGAGCGCCTCGGTCAGGCAGTTCAT
>CAZBSR010000083.1:0-5870 GCA_964494575.1 uncultured Methylophilaceae bacterium
TGAGCCGTTCCGCATAGGCTTTTGAAACGATCTGGGCGGCGGCGGTGAAGTCCAGCTTTAACGGATCCACATGGTAATAATCCATGCCAACGCGCTCTGCGAGCCATGTAGTGATGGATTCCACCGTAAGCAATTTTGCCGGGCTGGTCGGGGATTGCCATTTCTGTTCGGCAATCACGACAAACGGATGCAGGTTCGAGCTATCCAGTTTGCGGTCTTTGTAGAGCTTTTCCGCCTGGGTTTTATCCACCAGCCCGTCGTTGACCAGCATGCGCAACACATCGCCCAGTGATAGTCGGCCTTGAGGCTGTTTCAGGGTGCTGGCAGCTTTACTCATCTCTAGTCCTTAAAAGGATCATGGCATTTTCCATTTACACCGGCGCTTTAAACTCATTTTCAAATCGCATGGACAGGTCTACTGCATTGATGTTTTTAGTGAGGCTGCCGATAGAAATACGGTCTACCCCGGTTAATGCAATCTCGCGCACATTGGTTAAATTGATGCCTCCCGAGGCTTCGAGTATAGCGCGGCCCCGATTCAATTTCACGGCTTCGGCCATATCAGCCACAGTGAAATTATCCAGCAGAATGAGCCTTGCGCCAGCATCCAGTGCAATTCCTAACTGCGAGAGCGTTTCCACTTCGATCTGGATCGTAGTATCCCCGCCGATAGCGCGTGCATTCTTCAGGACGGCTTCGATGCTGCCCGCAGCAGCAATATGGTTTTCTTTGATAAGGATGCCATCGTCCAGCCTCAGGCGCTGGTTCATGCCACCGCCCACCGTCACGGCGTATTTTTGCGCGATGCGCAAGCCGGGTAGCGTTTTACGCGTATCCAGAATGCGTGCCTTGCTGCCTGAAATTGCAGCTACATAAGCATGTGTAGCGGTTGCGGTAGCAGAGAGAGCTTGCAGGAAATTGAGCGCACAGCGTTCCGCAGTGAGCATGGATCGGGCATTGCCGCTGATCGAACATAAGACCTGATCAGGGCTTATGCTGTCGCCATCGGCTACATGCCATTCGATTTTCACCTTGGCATCCAGCGTCTTGAAGCATAGGTCGGCCCATGCAATGCCGCAAACAATGGCCGTTTGGCGACTGATGATGCTGGCCTTAGCCAGCTGATTTTCGGGAACCAGTTGCGCGGTCAAGTCGCGCTGGCCTATGTCTTCGGCCAGCGCGTTGCGCACATTGTTTTCTATCACGGGACGAAGAATATGGTCGTCCACGATCAGCTTTTAATATTGATGAAGCGTGTAAGGGATAAGCGCATAATTTGCATTATAATGCAGCCCTGTTCAATCCTAGTGCCTAAAAGCATCTAAAATTCATGAAGCTGTTGTATTCCCTAGCCAGCCCTTATGCCCGCAAAGTTCGCGTCGTGGCAGCAGAAAAACGTATCGAGATTGAGATGGTCGCGGTCGTGCTTGCTGCACCTGATAGCCCGGTCGCTGACCACAATCCGCTCGGAAAAGTGCCGGTACTCATTCTGGATGACGGTGATAGCCTGTACGACTCCCGCGTGATTGTGGAGTATCTCGACAACCGGACCCCTCTGGCACGCCTGATTCCGCAAGACAACAGCTCAAAAATCCTGGTGCGGCGCTGGGAAGCCCTCGCGGATGGTATTTGTGATGCTGCTATAGCGGCGCTGAATGAGAGGCGCCGCCCGGAGCAGCAGCAGGATGCATCTTTTGTTGCTAAACAACTGGGCAAGGTGGAGCGGGGCCTCAAGACCCTGAGCCAGGATCTTGGCAACAATAAATGGTGCGTAGATGATACTTTCAGCCTGGCCGATATCGCACTGGGCTGCCTGCTGGGTTATCTGGAGCTGCGCTACGCGGATATCGACTGGCAGGGACAGTACCCGAACCTGCTGGGTCATTATGCAGAATTAATGAAGCGGCCTTCTTTCAGCGAAACGGTCCTGCTCGCCAGTTAGTTAAATGGCCGCGGTGATGACGCCGCCGCCCAGGCACACATTGCTTTCGTAGACCACTGCTGACTGCCCCGGGGTGATCGCCCACTGCTTCTGGCCAAAACGAATTTCCGCCATGTCACTTTCCAGCCTATCGATTTCGCAGGGCGCATCTGGCTGACGATAACGCGACTTGGCCGCATATACCCAGTTGGTGATGGGGTTTTCACCGCTGATCCAGTGCAATTGATGAGCGATGAGGCCATCATTCAATAACAGCGGGTGCTCGTGACCCTGCACCACAGTCAGCACATTGTTCTGCATATCCTTGCCGGCGACAAACCACGGCTCGCCATTGCTGTCGCGAGACCCTCCTATCTTCAAGCCCTGACGCTGGCCCAGTGTGTAGTACATCAGGCCTTCGTGCTCTCCAACCACTCGGCCTTCCGGTGTTTGCATCTCGCCCGGCTTGCGCGGCAGGTAGCGCGCCAGGAACTCCTGGAATGGGCGCTCGCCGATAAAGCAGATACCGGTGGAGTCCTTTTTTTCGCTGGTCGCGAGGCCGGCCTTGCGCGCAATCTCACGCACCTCGCGCTTGAGCAGGTGGCCGAGCGGAAACATGGTTTTTGAAAGCTGAGCCTGATTCAGGCGGTATAAGAAATAGCTTTGATCCTTGGTGCCATCTTCCGCCTTCAGCAACTGGAACAGGTCGTTTTTCTGCCTCACCTGCGCGTAATGACCGGTCGCGATCATATCTGCGCCTAGCCCCATGGCATGATCGAGGAAGGCCTTGAATTTTATTTCCGCATTGCACAGGATATCCGGGTTGGGTGTACGGCCGGCCTGATACTCTTCCAGAAAGTTAGTGAATACACGCTCTTTATATTCCTTGCTGAAATTCACCGCTTCAATCTCTATGCCCAGGCGGTCTGCCACGGAAACCGCATCTATCAGGTCCTGCTTGGATGAGCAGTATTCGTCGGTGTCGTCATCTTCCCAGTTTTTCATGAACAGCCCGACCACCTCGAACCCCTGTTCCTTCAACAGCAGGGCTGCGACGGACGAGTCGACGCCGCCGGACATCCCGACAACTACACGTTTTTTGGTCATGCTGTTTTACTCATGCGTTTTTACTCACAGATGGGTCAGTACCGATAAAGGGAAATGCTGCCCGGCCAGATAGTGCTCGATACATGCCAACACTTGCGGGCTACGGTGCGGGATTGCACTGGTACGGATTTCTTCGGGACTCATCCACACTGCGCGAATGATGCCGTCGTCGAGTGCTTGCAGTGGGTCATGGTCGGACACCGTACCAATAAAAGCAAATCGCAGATAAGTGATGTTTTTATCCGGACGCCGCCACTGGTAAATACCCAGAAGGGATTCAGGTTTATAGCGGTAGGCAGTTTCCTCGAAGGTTTCTCGCACGACGGCCTGCAGCATGGTCTCACCATCTTCCAGGTGCCCCGCAGGCTGGTTCAGGCGTATGCCCTCGGTGGTTTCTTCTTCGACCAGCAGGAATTTGCCTTCACGCTCAACAATGGCGGCAACAGTAGTATTGGGTTTCCAGATCATGGATTGTATCTAGCGGAAACCCGAGATTTTACAATGCGGGCGCTTATTAAACCAGTTTGGGAAATAAACCAGCAATGCCGTGTGCAATAAATTCAACAGCCATCGCGGCCAGAATCAGCCCCATCAGCCTTGTAACAATATTGATGCCCAGGGTACCCAGTTTCTTTGCGATGGCGGTAGACAGCCGGAGTATTACCCAGATCAAGAGACAAACTGCGGCTATCGGTACGGCCAGGGATATATGCCCCCAAAAGCTCCCACTTTGCTGCGCGGCAATAATCATGCTGCTGATAGCGCCGGGACCCGCCAGCAAAGGTATGCTGAGAGGCACGATGGCGACGGCTTCACGCTCACTGGCAATCTGGGCCTCTTCCGGGGTCTGGCTGGCATAGCTTTGTTTGGCATGCAACATTGAGATCGCAATCAGCAATAATAGAATACCGCCACCTACCTGGAAGGAGCCGATGCTGATACTGAAGAATTCGAGAATGCGATCGCCGAGCAGGGCTGAGACAACCAGTACCAGGAAGACAATGAATGCCGCTGTTTTTGCGGTACGCGCACGTTCTGCGGCAGACCAGCCATGGGTGGTACTGATGAAAATCGGCACGCTGCCGATCGGATTAACGATAGCAAACAATGCGATGCCGATTTTAAATAAATATGCCCATTCGGCCATGTTAGTATTTACACCGCTTGAAGCTAGCTGGTGTCCTGACAATAAAAATTCATTTTAAGCCAGTTAATAAAAATTACGTATCAATACCTAATATGAGTCAGCACAATCTACAGCCCTCCATCTACTTGGCTTCACGCTCCCCCCGGCGCGCCGAGCTATTACAGCAGATCGGTATCGAGTTCCAAATTTTGCCTTCAGATATCGATGAATCGGTGCTGGTGAATGAGCTGGCCGAAATCTATGTGAAACGGTTGGCGTACTCGAAAGCCGAAGCGGGTCTGGCGCATATGATAAAGATAAATCTGACCCGGTTACCCATCCTGGCTGCGGATACGACGGTAGCTGTGGATGGAGTCATACTTGGAAAGCCGGAAGATGATGAGGATGCATGTGCCATGCTGCAAAATCTATCCGGCCGCTGGCATGAGGTGCATACTGCGCTGGCCGTGGCTTTCGACGGAAAAATAGAGGTGGCGTTATCCACTACGCGCGTAGAATTGGCGCAGCTGGAGGATAGCCTGATCAAGGCTTATATCGCCTCCGGTGAGCCACGGGACAAAGCCGGCGCCTATGGAATTCAGGGCTTGGCGGGAGCATTCATCAAACGTATTGAGGGCAGTTATTCCGGTGTGATGGGGCTGCCAATCTACGAGACCGCACAATTACTAAGAAATGCAGGCATTTATGTATTATGAGTGGGCAATGGGTAAGGTGATAGCAAGAGGGTGTGCTGCAAATGAGTGAAGAACTGCTAATCAATGTGACCCCGCAGGAGACGCGCGTTGCCGTCATGGAGCAGGGCATCGTGCAGGAGCTGCATATAGAGCGCAGCACTTCTCTGGGGCTGGTGGGTAATATCTACCGCGGCGAGGTGTGCCGGGTATTGCCGGGCATGCAGTCGGCCTTTGTCGAAATCGGCTTGCAGCGTGCCGCCTTCCTGCATGTGGCCGATATCCTCGAATGCACCAATACCGGAGAGGCCAGGGAAAAGACTATTCAGGAGGTGTTGCACGAAGGCCAGCCGCTGATCGTGCAGGTCATCAAGGAGCCGATTGGCACCAAGGGCGCACGGCTGACGACACAGATCAGTATTGCCGGGCGTTTCCTGGTGTATCTGCCGCAACAGGACCATATCGGCGTTTCGCAAAGAATCGAGAATGAAATCGAGCGTGAGCAACTGCGTGATCGCCTGAGCCAATTGCTGGGGGAGAGTCGGCGCGGTGGCTATATTATCCGTACCATGTCGGAAACGGCAACGGATGAGCAATTGCTGGCGGATGTGGATTACCTGCAAAAGGTCTGGGGCAATATCCAGGCAGCCAGTGCCAGTGCGACCAGCAGGTCGCTGGTATTCCAGGATTTGAGCTTGCCCATGCGTATCCTGCGCGATGTGGTCAATGAGCAAACCGACCATATTCGGGTGGATTCGCGCGAAAGCTATCAGCAGCTGATGGACTTTGCCAAATTGTATGCACAGGCTGCGGTAACCCGCCTGGAGTTGTACGAGGGCGAGCGGCCATTGTTCGATATGTATAACGTCGAGAATGAAATCAAAAAGGCCATGGCGCGCAAGGTCGAGTTGAAGTCCGGCGGCTACCTCATCTTCGACCAGACCGAAGCGCTCACGACGATAGACGTGAATACCGGCGGTTTCGTTAACGGTAAAAGCCTGTCCGACACTATTTTCAAGACCAA
>CAZBSR010000084.1:0-5866 GCA_964494575.1 uncultured Methylophilaceae bacterium
TGCTGGTGGTTATGCTGAACTCGTGAAGTACAACGCTGCTCCTGGCGGCGGTGCACTGAACGTGTTTAGCCTGTAATTTAGTCGAAATCTGACTTTATTCAGAACTAACCGTTAGTTAGTTTGTCACATAAACACCCCACTTCGGTGGGGTGTTTTTTATATATAGAAACAATAAATCTAACGGAAAATGAGGAAATTTAATGTTTAAGAACCTGCTTATATATATGCTTTTCGGAGGGGCAGTCCTTAGCAACTTAGCTTATGCGGAAGAGTTACAAGTTCCGACTCTTAATCCTGATGAGGGGCGTATCGGAGAGGTGAGGCGAGTTGAGGATCCTACAGAATTTAAAGTGTGTGCCGACCCGGACAATATGCCGTACTCAAATATGAAACAAGAAGGGTTTGAGGATAAGATCGCTGCAGTGCTTGCGCAGGATTTAGGGAAAAAGTTGTCCTTCACATACGCATATAACAGGCAAGGTTTTTATAGAAATACGATCAATGCCAACCGGTGTGACGTCATTATCAGCACAACTCCGGACAATGATGCACTACGCACATCTAAACCATATTACCGTTCTGGCCACGTTTTCGTTTATAAAAAGAGCAGTGGCTATAACATCAAGGATTGGGACTCTGCAGACCTGCATAAAGCTATCATTGGCATTGTTGGCCAGTCGCCGGCCACTCGCCCTTTGGCGGATCACGGTCTGATGAATAATGCGAAGCCATATCGCATGCAGCGCGATTTGAATCTCTCACCAGGATACATGGTTGATGATTTGCTTAAAGGCGAGATTGATGTTGCTGTGCTATGGGGTCCTATTGGCGGATATTATGCCAAACAATCTAAAGAGCCTTTGGTTGTAGTGCCTATCCCGGAATATGAAGAAACAAATATTAAAGGTAAAGAGTACTGGAATATTTCTGTAGCAGTACGTAAAAAGGATAAAGAACGGATGGTCATGATTCAAGCGGCTCTTGACCGTAATCATGACAAGATAATGAAGATATTGGATGACTATGGTGTTCCTCATGTACCTGTAGTCGACGGCGACGATATCGTCAAAAAATCGCGAGAAATCCGTGGTGAGGGGATTGCGAAATCGGAATAATTAATTTTCATCACCGTGGTGTTTTCCGTCAACCATGGTGATGTCAATTCGTTATATGCACTACAGGCAGTACTTCTATAATGCGGCTTGAGTGTTTGGTTAAGTTTAGTTAACAAGGGAGATGATATGTTTGGTTTAAATGTAAGAGCACCTAAGATGGCGATTGCTTCCGTAGCAATGCTAAGTTTACTGGCAGTGAGCGGAATAGCCTCAGCTGATGTCAAGTTTGTTACCACACAAGACGGTTCACCATTGGTGATTGACCCTGCCTCATTCGATACACCAGCCGCTAAAGAGTTTCTCGCCACAGGCAAGAACACATATATTGGTGATGCTGAAGCGATTAAAAAAGGCAAAAAGATATTTGGCCTGTACTCCTGTACTCAATGTCATGGTCCAGATGCGGCCGGTCAGGTTGGTCCTGGTTTAGTTGGCCCTACGTTCAAGTATCCCAAGGATGCAACCAACAAGGGCATGTTCGAGACTATCTGGCACGGCACTAACGGTGGTATGGGTGGTAAGGGTAAAGGCATCATGGACCCAACCGATCCATCCAATGGCTTGACACCAGACGAGACATTGAAGGTTATTGCCTGGATTCGTAGCCATGGTGGTGTTAATGGTAATGAGTAGTTGCTCATAGCGCGAAGCTGGCTCAAAGAAGTTTTGAACCGGAGTTATAAAAAACGGTCATTGTGAAAGCAATGGCCGTTTTTTTATGGCTATTTCAATATTTCTGGTAAGTGAAAGTTTCGGGTAAAATATCGGGTATATTCTTTAGGGAGACAGTCATGCAAAAACTCAAATTCGGTATTACTTTAGTTATGTTAACCCTCATGTTAGCAGCCTGTAATAAGGATGCGAGCACGCAGGCTACGGCGGCTGGCCCGGCCAAGGCTGAAAGTAGTGGCGGCGAAATGATCAAGTTTGTTACCACTCAGGACGATTCTCCCTTAGTGATTGATGCCGCGTTATTCGATACACCGGCCGCCAAGGAATTTCTCGCTACAGGTAAAAATCCATATATAGGCAATGAGGAAGAGATTGCTAAAGGTAAAAAATTATTTGGCCTGTATTCTTGTACTCAATGTCATGGTCCAGATGCGGCCGGTCAAGTTGGTCCTGGTTTAGTCGGCCCTACGTTCAAGTATCCAAAGGATGCGACCAACAAGGGTATGTTCGAGACTATCTGGCACGGCACTAACGGTGGTATGGGTGGTAAAGGTAAAGGCATCATGGACCCTACCGATCCATCCAATGGCCTGTCCCCAGATGAAACGTTGAAAGTCATAGCCTGGATTCGCAGCCACGGCGGTGTTAACGGTAACGAATAAATTTTATATATTTAGGAATACCCCGCAGACTCAACTTGGGAACTTATGCAAGCAGAAACAAAATCAAGCACGGATTTACATCATGTAGTTATTGTCGGGGGAGGAGCTGGTGGATTAGAGCTTGCTACGAAGCTGGGTGACTCGTTAGGGCGCAAGGGAAAAGCGTCCATTACGCTCATAGACCGAACCAAAACACACGTCTGGAAGCCACTGCTACATGAAATCGCCGCGGGTAGCATGGATCCGGAAAAGCACGAACTGGATTATCTAAAGCAGGCACACTGGCATCATTTCTACTTTCGCTTGGGTAGCATGGATGGTATTGATCGCGAGAAAAAAGAGGTCTATGTTGCTCCATATTACGATGAAGACGGTATTGAGCTGATTCCTCGTCGCGTATTCAAATACGACACTTTGATTATTGCGATAGGCAGTACTACCAACGATTTTGGTATCACGGGTGCCCGCGAGTACTCTATTGCGCTGGATACCCAAGATCAAGCCGAGCGTTTTCATCGCCGGTTACATAACGCGTTAGTGCGTGCTCAGACTCAAATAGAGCCGATACAGCCAGGCCAACTGGAGGTAGCCATCGTTGGTGCAGGTGCTACCGGGGTGGAGCTTGCTGCTGAGCTGCATAATACTACGCGCGAGCTAACGGCTTATGGCCTGGATAAAATCAATCCTGATAGAGATATCAAAATTTCCTTGATTGAAGCTAGTGATCGAGTTTTGCCGGCATTGCCGCCAAAGCTTTCCAACTCGGTAGAGATGGAGCTTAAGAAGCTACAAGTCAATATTTATACCGGCGAACGTGTCACGGAAGTAACAGAAAAGGGCGTATATACTCACAGCGGGCGCTTTATCCCTTCTGCACTTGTTGTGTGGGCTGCAGGTATTAAAGCACCGGATTTCCTGAGCAATCTGGACTATCTGGAAACTAATCGTATTAATCAGCTCCTCGTTACTTCCACGTTGCAAACGACGGTCGACGAGAACGTTTTTGCCTTTGGTGATTGTGCGGCATGCCCATGGCCTGGACATGATGAGTCTGTCCCGCCCAGAGCCCAGGCGGCACATCAGCAATCTTCTTTGCTATTCAAAAGCGTTAAACGCCGAATAGCTGGCAAGCCTTTACCCGAGTATGTATACCGCGACTACGGTTCGTTGGTTAACCTGGGGCGTTATTCGACAGTGGGTAGCCTGATGGGCGCCATTACTGGTGGTAGCTTGTTTATAGAGGGTTTATTGGCCCGGTTGATGTATCAGTCTCTGTACAAGATGCACATGATGGCATTGCATGGCTTCTTCACGGTGTTTTTGCAAACATTAGCCAGACTCATTACTCGACGTACAGAGGCGCAGGTCAAGCTACACTGATAGGCAACGGCGCTGAGTTTAACTACCGGCGTCGGCTTTCTGATTGCGGTAGCAACGGTAAATGACAGTCATGCAAAGGCTGACAAAAAGGCCAAACGTTATCACAATGAAATTGATGTGAACCTCGGCTTTAACCAGTAGGGTGTAAACGCCTATCAATGCCGCGATGCCCAGGTTTTCATTGAAGTTTTGTACGGCGATTGAATGGCCAGCACCAATCAGGATATGACCGCGGTGCTGGAGTAAGGCGTTTAACGGTACTATCAAATAGCCGCTCAATACGCCGATAACGAACAGTAAGACACAGGCAATACGCCATTCATGGATAAAGACCATACCAATCACCAGTAGTCCCATAGCGATGCCCACCGGCAGCACTTTAACCGACTGCTCTAGCTTGATGGTGTTCGCTGCAATTACTGAACCTACCGCAATTCCTATTGCAACCACAACCATCAGATAAGTTGACTCCTCCTGGGTAAAGCTTAAGGCAATCGCTGCCCAGGCCAGTACGACGAAACGCAGTGTCGCCCCAGCCCCCCAGAATAGCGTTGTGACAGACAGGGACATCTGGCCTTGCGGGTCTCTCCAGAGCGCCTTGAATGACTTCCAGAAATCAGACACCATGAATAGAGGATTTTTGTGGGCGGGTTTATGGTCAATTGGCAGCCGGGGAATATACATATTGAAACCCGCAGCCAGCAAATAGAGAATCGTTATCACAATCATTGCCAGATTGAGGTCTATGCTTGGCAACACCGCCCCCAATACCGTCCCCAGAACAATTGCCATGACTGTAGAGCCTTCCATCCATCCATTGGCTTTTACCAGCATGTGAGGGGGAAGATATTCAGTCAGGATGCCATACTTGGCCGGGGAATAAGCCGCCGCGCCGATACCGACGATGCCATAGGCATATAGCGGAGGCATGCCGAAAATAATCGCCATGCTGCCTACAAATTTGATCGCATTTGAAACGAACATGACGCGCCCTTTGGGGAAAGCGTCAGCAAAAGTGCCGACGAAAGGCGCAAGAATAATGTAGGAGATCACGAAGAACCACTGCAGCAATGGTGTATGCCAGTCCGGCGCACTCATATGCTGGAGTAATGCGATAGCGGTAAATAGTAAAGCATTGTCAGCCAGCGCAGATAGGAACTGGGCCAGCAGTATGGTGTAAAAACCTAAGTTCATCGCTGCTTTCGACGCCAAACGAATTCGACGCTTATCTCATCCTGGTTCTGGATAGCCAGATGGTTTTGATTTATAAGAATTTTACAAAGCCTCTGCGGCAAAATCTGCCAGCCGCGAACGTTCGCCACGTACTAATGTGACATGCCCATTATGTTCCCAGCCCTTAAAGCGATCGACCACATAGGTCAGGCCGGAGCTGCCTTCAGTCAGGTAGGGGGTATCTATCTGTGCGATATTGCCCAGGCAGACGACCTTTGTTCCTGGCCCTGCACGGGTGATCAGGGTTTTCATTTGCTTCGGTGTCAGGTTCTGGGCTTCATCAATAATCAGGAACTTATGTAAGAAGGTTCGACCTCGCATGAAGTTCAATGATTTTATTTTAATTCGGGTGCGGATCAGGTCCTGGGTTGCAGCGCGTCCCCACTCGCCTGCATCTTCATCGGATTTGTTAAGCACATCCAGATTGTCTTCCAGCGCTCCCATCCAGGGAGCCATCTTTTCTTCTTCTGTCCCAGGCAGAAAGCCAATATCCTCGCCCACCGGTACCGTAACGCGCGTCATGATGATTTCGCTGTATATTTTCTTATCCAGTGTTTGTGTCAAGGCGGCAGCGAGTGTGAGCAGAGTCTTCCCGGTACCTGCCTGTCCGAGCAAGGTGATGAAATCGATTTCCGGATCCAGCAACAGGTTAAGTGCAAAGTTCTGCTCGCGATTGCGTGCGGTAATACCCCAGACGCTGTGCTTAGGCTGGGCGTAATCCTTAGCCACCTCAAGTACCGCGCTGTTACCTTCCACCTTGCGTACGATGGCATAAAAAGGCTGTTCAAATTCATAATGCAGGAA
>CAZBSR010000085.1:0-5865 GCA_964494575.1 uncultured Methylophilaceae bacterium
TGCAGCCTGGTTCCCGAACCACCGGCGAGGATAATGCCTTTGCGTTTAGTCATCTTTATTCTCAATCATTTCAGTCAGCATGCGGGCAACCCCTTGTTGCCAGGGCGGCAAAGTCAGGCCGAAAGCAGACTGTAGTTTAGTCATATTAAGACGCGAATTATGCGGGCGTTTTGCCGCAGTTGGAAAGACCTCACTAGCTACGGGGGCTATCCTATCCATAGTAGTTTGGAGGGGAACACCTGCATTCCAGGCTTGCTCAATCACAAACCTGGCGTACCCATGCCACGAAGTCTCCCCAGTAGCCGTCAAATGATACAAGCCGGCAAGATGTGGCTGTAGCAAGACGTGACGAATTGCATGTGCCGTCACATCGGCCAACAGTTCTGCGCCGGTAGGTGCGCCGATCTGGTCATCTACCACAGTCAGGCTCTCCCTCTGGCGGGCCAGGTCAAGCATGGTTCTGGCAAAGTTTTTGCCGCGCGCCGCATATACCCAGCTGGTCCTGAAAATGAGGTGATGCGAACAATTTGCAGCAATGCGCTGCTCGCCTTCCAGCTTGGTGCGGCCATAAACGCTGAGTGGCGCTGGGGCATCAGTCTCTTTCCAGGGCATTACGCCACTGCCATCGAACACATAATCAGTAGAATAGTGAACCAGCCATGCCCCTTGGCGCTGGGCTTCCAGCGCAAGGGTAGCAGGCGCCTCTGCATTGACAATACAAGCCAGCTCAGGCTCGCTTTCGGCTTTGTCTACCGCTGTATAGGCTGCTGCATTGACAATGATATTGGGGCGCACTCTAGCCACAGTCTCGGCCAGGCCCTGCAAATTGGTAAAGTCGCCGCACAGGTCGGTGCTATCCGCATCCAAAGCAACCAACTCTCCTAGCGGCGTGAGACTGCGCTGCAGCTCCCAGCCCACCTGGCCATTCTTGCCGAAAAGCAGAATCTTAACGGGTGCAACCATTTATCCACGGCCTGCATAATTGGTTTGCAGCCAATCACGATAGGCACCGCTCTGGACGTTGGCGATCCAACCCGGGTTGTCTAGATACCACTGAACCGTTTTTCGGATGCCGGTTTCGAAGGTTTCAGCCGGTTTCCAGCCAAGCTCATTTGCTATTTTGGATGCATCAATGGCGTAACGCTGGTCATGGCCTGGCCTATCCTGCACATGGGTGATTTGTTGTATATAGCTTTCACCATCGGTACGTGGCTGCAGCTCATCCAGCAAGTTGCAGACTGTATGCACAATGTCGATATTGGCCTTCTCATTCCAGCCGCCCACATTGTAAGTTTCTCCCGGCTTTCCGACATCCAGCACGCGTCGAATCGCGCTGCAATGGTCGCTGACATACAGCCAGTCGCGAATCTGCCGACCATCGCCATACACAGGCAAGGGTTTGCCGGACAGGGCATTCACTATCATCAGCGGGATTAATTTTTCCGGAAAGTGGTAAGGCCCATAATTATTTGAACAATTGGTGGTCAAAACGGACAAACCATAGGTGTGATGATAGGCGCGTACCAGATGGTCTGCCGCCGCCTTGGAAGCAGAATACGGGCTGTTCGGCTGATAAGAGTTACTCTCTTTAAAAGCTGGATCATTTGGTGCCAGCGATCCGTAAACTTCATCGGTGGAAACATGCAAGAAGCGGAAGTTTTGCTTTTCCGTCTCAGGCAATGCGCTCCAGTAATGCCGGGTAGCTTCCAGCAGATGAAAGGTGCCGACCACATTGGTTTGTATAAAGTCTTCCGGCCCGTGGATGGAGCGATCCACATGTGATTCTGCTGCGAAATTAATGATTGCGCGCGGCTGATATTGGTCCAGCAGACTTGCAACCAGCTGCGTATCGCCGATGTCGCCGTGGATGAATGTATGTAGTGGGTTGGCTTGAACTCCGGCCAGGTTCTCCAGATTTCCGGCATAGGTCAATTTATCCAGATTGATGACCGGCTCTGCCATTGCTTCAAGCCAGTCAATCACAAAATTGGAACCGATAAACCCCGCACCACCTGTAACCAGAATCATTGAAATAAACTTTTGTAAGAATTGCTCGTATTATTCCATATTGCGGGCGCGCGTTGCACGGAATAGGTATGGTAGTAGCAACAGTCAGGGCAATAGATACTTGTAAAGGAGCATCATATGGCATTCAACCTTTTAATCACTGGTGCCAGTCGTGGCATCGGGCTGGAGTTCGTGCGGCAATATGCCGAGTATGGCTGGCGCATCTTCGCCTGTAGCCGCAAGCCGGAAAGCGCAGATGCATTACAGCAGCTGGCAAGCCGACATAAAGGGTCCATAAGCTTGCATGCCCTGGATGTAGGAGACTCTGATCAAATCCGCCAACTGGCAAGCACGCTATCAGGCGAGCCGCTGGATCTGCTCATCAATAATGCCGGTATTTACCTGCATGATCATGTCGGCGAAGCGAGCACATTCGACGAGCGGTCGTTGCTGAAATCTTTCCGCATCAACAGCATCGCGCCGCTACTGGTAGCAAAGGCTTTCGAGGAAAATGTGGCGAGGAGCAACTTCAAGAAAATGGCCAATATCACCAGCAAAATGGGCAGCATAGACGACAATACCAGTGGCGGCGCATACGCATACCGCGCCAGCAAAACCGCCTTGAACATGCTGACGAAGAGCCTCGCGATCGATCTGGCACCACGCGGCATCTCAACCATAGTGCTGCATCCAGGCTGGGTGCAGACCGATATGGGTGGCCCCAACGCATTGATTTCAGTCGAACAGAGCGTCACCGGCATGCGCCAAGTGATCGAACGTATCAAGTTAAAGGACAGCGGCAAGTTTTATGGCTACGACGGAAAAGAAATCCCCTGGTAAAGCTAAAGCTGTACCGATACGTATGGTAGATGCGCCGCGCCCGCTGGTATTCAAAGGGCGTGGCACTGTAAGCAACTCCGTGGGTCGTTTTGAGCAACATGAACGTGTGGAAGAAGACGATGGCTGGGACAATCTCGACGCCGAGCTATCGCCGCGCACCACTGAAGTCATCGTTGACAGCACGCGCAGCATTATCAACTGGAATGAGTCCCCGGACATTCTCTTTGATCGTTCCATCAACCCCTATCGCGGTTGCGAGCATGGCTGTACTTACTGCTTCGCACGGCCCACGCACACTTACCTCGGGTTTTCAGCTGGGCTCGATTTTGAAAGCCGGATACTGATCAAGCCCGAAGCAGCGAGCCTGCTCAGGAAAGAGCTGGCCAAGCCCGGTTATAAATGTGCGCCGATAGCTATGGGCACCAACACCGACCCTTACCAGCCGTTGGAACGGAAATACCAGATTACCCGGCAGATACTGCAAGTACTGGCCGAACACAATCATCCAGTCACCATCGTCACCAAAAATGCATTGGTGGAACGCGATATCGATATTCTTGCACCGATGGCAGCGTTGAATCTGGCACGTGTGCTCATCTCGGTGACTACGCTGGACAAGGATATATGCCGGACGCTGGAGCCGCGCGCCGCTGCACCGTACCGGCGCCTGCAGGCCATCCGTACCCTACGCGAAGCCGGCATCCCGGTCGGAGTGATGACTGCGCCCATTATTCCAGTGCTGACGGATACCGAAATGGAAACGATATTGGAGGCAGCACGAGAGGCCGGTGCCAGCATGGCTGGCTACGTGATGCTGCGGTTGCCGCTGGAGGTCGCGCCGCTGTTTGAAGAATGGCTGAACACATATTTCCCGCTAAAGGCTGCGCATGTCATGAGCATCGTCAGGCAAATCCGCGGCGGAAAAACCTACACCTCAGCCTT
This sequence comes from uncultured Methylophilaceae bacterium, assembly GCA_964494575.1. Lineage (GTDB taxonomy): Bacteria > Pseudomonadota > Gammaproteobacteria > Burkholderiales > Methylophilaceae > JBCKUK01. The sequence goes on from CAZBSR010000085.1 coordinate 3,790, forward strand.
CCATCAGCGCATGCGCGGTAGCGGGCTGTTCGCAGATATGATCGCTCAGCGCTTTAAGCTGGCGACTGCAAGACTGGGTTTTAGTCAGGAAAGATCGCCCTTGGATAGCGGCCTGTTTTCACCGCCCAAGTTACCGGGAACACAGCTTGGCTTGTTCGATTAACGCTTATTTACCGGCCTAATGCCCGGTAAACCGCTTGATATCCCTTAATTGGCGCTTGGTCGGCCGCCCCGCCCCATGCTCACGCTGGGCATGATCATCGGCATGGGTAACCTTGAGCTCCGCCCTGCGAGCGCGGCTGGCGTCAGTTTCTTTATAAAGCAGCGACGCTTCCGGCGCTCCCTTGCGTTGATTCGACAAGTCGCGCACCGTTACCTCAATTTCATAATCCCTGGTGCGTATATGAATGACAGCGCCCAGCCGCACGTCCTTGGCAGGCTTCACCCTCTCTCCGTCCATCCGGACTTTGCCGCTATCCACCGCATCAGATGCCAGGCTACGAGTCTTGAAAAACCGTGCAGCCCACAACCATTTATCCAAACGATTGTTATCTACTTTCATGTCACTTATGACTCTGCTGCCAGCGCTCGCGCGCTGCATCGTCAGAGGCTTTGGCTTCAACCCAGCGCTCACCTGCCGCGGTCTGTTCCTTTTTCCAGAATGGCGCTTCGGTCTTGAGGTAATCCATGATGAACCCGCAAGCGGCGAAGGCCTCGCCGCGGTGCGCACCGCTCACGACCACCAGCACGATCTGGTCCGTGGGATTAAGCGTCCCTACTCGATGGATGACCAGCGCATCAAAGATATCCCAGCGCCCGGCAGCCTGTTCCACGATACTTTCCAGCGCTTTTTCTGTCATGCCGGGATAATGCTCCAGCATCAATGAAGACACCTGCGCACCATCGTTCAAGTCACGCACCTGCCCCACAAAAGCTACCACCGCACCCGTATCCGGGCGGGCCAGGCGCATCAGGTTGATTTCTACGCCAGTATCAAAATCTTCAGTTTGTACGCGAACTGTCATGCTGAGCCTCGGCCCATTTTAACCTCCGGTCACCGGCGGAAAAAACGCCACCTCATCGCCAGCCTTGATCTCTGTGCTGTTTGGCACCAGGGTCTGGTTGACTGCTGCACGCACCCGGCGGCACCCATCGAACTCTTCGCTCCAGGCATCGCCACGTGCAGCCAATTGTGCCATCAGGTTCGCCACCGTGATGCCCTGCGCCAGCTCCATGTCCTCAGCCGATAATCCAAGGGACTCGCGCAAGCGGGCGAAATAAAGCACCTTAACCATTATCAGCACCCTGTATTTCATCGGGCAGCTCAAGCGGTGCTACCTGCCCGTCTTCCAGTTCCACCCGTTCGATGCGCGCAAAGCGATCGGTGATTTTCCTGCTGCTGATATGCACCTCTTCCACATCTTTGCTCGCCTGCTGTATATGCACTGCAAGCTTCTTCATGCGCTCGTCGAAACGTGCGAAATCCTTGCCCAGTTTGCCGAGCTCGTCCTGGATGATATGCACCTGTTTACGCGTCTCGGTATCCTTTAGCACCGCGCGCGCCGTATTCAGAACAGCCATGAGCGTGGTTGGCGAAACGATCCAGACGCGCCGCGTCTGCGCATATTCCACCAGGTCGCGATGATGCGCGTGAATCTCGGCAAACACCGCCTCGGCAGGGATGAACATCACCGCGCCGTCGGAAGTCATATTCGGGATGATGTACTTGCTGGCAATATCATCCACGTGGCGTTTTACGCCGGTCTTGAACACTGCCGGGCTGGTGCGGTCGGCGCCTTCCACAAACATGCCTTCATAATTTTCCAGCGGGAATTTGGAGTCCACTGCCACGAGCCCTGTAGGCTCAGGTAGTTTAAGCACGCAATCGACCCGCGTGCCATTGGGGAAGGTGTACTGGAATTCAAACGCCGCTTCCGGCAGCAGATTACGCACCAAACCTTCCAGTTGCACTTCACCGAAAGCGCCGCGAGAACGCTTGTCGCCAAGCAGTTCCTGCAGGCTGACCATGTTGGTGGTCAGGCCGTCGATCTTCTTCTGCGCCTCGTCTATGGTGGC
>CAZBSR010000086.1:0-5809 GCA_964494575.1 uncultured Methylophilaceae bacterium
GGTTTTTCAGGGCGCTGCAGGGCTTGTCTGGCGGGGCAGGTAATGTGGTGGCACGTGCCATGGTGCGAGACCTGTTTGAAGGCGCCCAGGCGCAGCGGGTGATGGCGACGGTACAGATGCTGTTCGGCATTGCGCCGGCGGTGGCGCCCATTATCGGCGGTTTGCTGCTCGGCATACATTGGCAGGCGATTTTTATCTTTTTGGCGCTATATGCGGGTTTGTCGCTATGGGCGGCTGTCCGGTATTTGCCGGAAACCATGCCAGCAACAAAGCGCATGCCGCTTTCAGCAAAGCAGGTATTCAAAAGCTATAAACAGATATTCAGCGACAGGGAATTCAATTATGTCGTGATTGCTGTTGGTGCCAATTTTGCCGCATTCTTTGTCTATGTGCTGGCAAGCCCGGTACTCCTGATCAGGCATCTGGGCCTGAATGAGCACCAGTTTGGCTTCCTGTTCGTCCCTACCGTATGCGGGATGATCCTTGGTTCGTACCTGGCCAAGCGTGCCGCAGGCCGATATACACAACAAAAAGTCGTCAAGGTCGCCTATGCCTGGATGGCAGCGATCGTCTTGCTCAACATAGCCATTTGCTATTTTTTACCGATTAGCCCCGCATATAACATCCTGCCGGTAGCCTTGTTCAATATCGGTATGGCGCTTGCCATGCCGGTGCTTTCGCTGGCGGCCCTGGACCGGTTTTCCAGGATTCGCGGTACTGCTGCTTCAGGCCAGGCATTTATCCAGATGCTGCTATCCACTGTTTCAGCGGGCCTGGTCGTGCCTTTGGTCTGGTATGCTCCATCCGGACTGGCGTGGGCCATGGCGGGCTACTTGCTGGTGGGCTGGCTGGCTGCAAGAAAGAGCCAACTTTGGCGAACATCCAACTCTATCAATCCTTAATGATTCATCGCGCAACAAAAAAGGAGACCACGGTCTCCCTTTTTGTCTACGGTCGAACGGTTACTCAACCAGCAGGGCGCGCTTGTCTTTGACCTTGCTGTATTGCTCGGCATCCGGCAGTGCATCTTTCCTGCTGCTGATCGTCGGCCACAATTCAGCCAGGCGAGCGTTCAAGGCAATATATTCCTGTTGATCTGCCGGCACATCATCTTCGGCGAAAATGGCTTCTACCGGGCACTCAGCGACGCATAAAGTGCAATCAATGCATTCATCCGGGTTGATGGCGAGGAAATTAGGGCCTTCTACAAAGCAATCCACCGGGCATACATCTACACAGTCGGTGTATTTACATTGAATGCAGCTCTCAGTCACAACATAAGTCATAATTTTTCCTCTCGTTACCAGTGCTTTGTACTTGCCAAAGCCTTATTTTAATAGAATTTCCATCGGTGCGTTAGTGCAGATTCAAACTGAAGAATGTGCCACTAGCTAAATAATCATGCCCGCGCCAACAGTGTTATTGGTTGATTCATCAATCAGGATGAATGCTCCTGTCGCACGGTTAGTGGTATATGAATCGACCATGAGCGGCTGCGCCAGCTTGAAGCTGATACGCGCAATATCGTTCATCGCCAGGTCTGGGGCGGGCAGTTGCTCCAATGTATTTACATCGATCTTGTAGCTGATGGTGCCGACCTTGGCCTTGGATTCGCGTGTGGTGTGACGCACGATGTAGGTGCGGGCGGTGGATAGCGGCGTTTCTGACAACCAGCAGACCATAGCCTCAATCTGCTTGACAGGCTCGGGTGCGTGATCGGTCTTGACGATCATGTCGCCGCGCGAAATGTCGATCTCATCTTCCAGTAGCAGGGTGACAGATTGCTCGGTGGAGGCAGTCTGGATCACATCATCGCCAAGCTGGATTGCCTTGATATGCGAGTTGCGGCCTGAGGGCAATACAGTGACGGCATCGCCGGTCTTGATCTCACCCGATTCAATCCTGCCCATAAAGCCCCGGAAATCATGCAGCTCGGGATCATCAGAGGCATGCGGTCGGCAAACGAATTGCACGGGAAAGCGGAACTGCTCGGCCTTTTCGCAATGTGCTGGCGGCACACTTTCCAGTATCTGCAGCACGGTCGGGCCTGTGTACCAGTCCATGGCATCGCCGCGATCCACGAGCATGTCGCCGACCAGCGCCGACATCGGGATGAAACTGATGTCGTGGCCATTGCGATGCAGGCCGATCTCGGTGGCAAAGGCCAGGTAATCGGCGCGTATCTTGTCATAGACAGCTTGGTCATAATCCACCAGGTCCATTTTGTTCACGGCAACGACGATATGCGGAATACCTACCAGGTGCGCCAGGAATGAATGGCGGCGGGTCTGCGTGAGCACGCCTTTGCGCGCGTCAATCAGGATGATGGCAAGATTGGCGGTAGAAGCAGCGGTCACCATATTACGGGTATATTGCTCATGGCCGGGCGCATCGGCAATGATGTATTTACGTGTACCGGTGGAGAAGTAGCGGTAGGCTACATCAATCGTGATGCCTTGCTCGCGCTCTGCTTGCAGCCCATCGGTCAGCAATGACAGATCCACCGCTTCCAGGCCGCGCTTTTTCGAAGTCCGGGTAATCTGCGTCATAGTATCGGCAAGGATGGTCTTGGTATCGAACAGCAGCCGCCCGATGAGCGTGCTCTTGCCGTCATCGACACTGCCGCAGGTCATGAAGCGCAACAGGCTGTCGTTATGTTGTGGAAAGTGTCCTGGTAAATTCTCTGGCTTGGACATTAGAAATAGCCCTCCTTCTTGCGTAACTCCATTGAGGCATCGGAGGTCTGGTCGTCAAGGCGCGTAGCGCCGCGTTCTGTAATGGTCGTGGTGGCAGTCTCGATAACGATCTTGGAAACCGTATCGGCATCGCTTTCCACCGGTGCGGTGCAGGTAATGTCGCCTACGGTGCGGAAGCGCACCAGCAAGTCTTCAACCTGTTCACCGGGTTTTGCTGGGGTGACGGGCGTCACTGGCACGATAGCGCCGGCACGACGCACGATAGGGCGCGTATGGGCGAAATAGATGCTCGGTAGCTCCAGCTTTTCACGCTCGATGTATTGCCAGACATCCATTTCCGTCCAGTTGGAAATAGGGAAGGCGCGGATGTTCTCGCCCTTGTGCGTACGTGCGTTATAAAGATTCCATAGTTCCGGGCGCTGATTTTTAGGATCCCATTGGCCGAAGCCATCGCGGAAACTCATGATGCGTTCCTTGGCACGGGCTTTTTCTTCATCCCGGCGCGCGCCGCCTATGCAGCAGTCGAAGCCGAATTCTTCAATCGCTTCCAGCAAGGTCACAGACTGGTGCTTGTTGCGCGGTTCATTAGGCGAATTCAGCACGATGCTGCCGCGCTTCATGGAGTCCTCCAGTGAACGCACAATCAGGCGTTCACCGATCTCGGCAACACGACGGTCACGGAAGTCGATGACCTCCTGATAGTTATGGCCAGTATCGATATGCATCAAGGGGAAGGGGAAACGGCCCGGGCGGAAAGCCTTCTCGGCCAGGCGCAGGATGCACAGCGAATCCTTGCCGCCGGAAAACAGAAGCACCGGGTTGCTGCACTGGCCGGCAACCTCGCGCAGAATATATATGGCCTCGGATTCAAGCCAGTCGAGGTGGCTTAGCGGCTTTTTCGTTAAAGTAGTCATAAATATCTCTATAGATCCATTCCTGTTGAGCATGTCGCCTTGTGGCGTTTGTGCTTATTCCTTGTCTTGCAATTACGGGCCTTCAGATTACTTTTTGGTGTGCAGGCCGCATTCCTTGCTGGCAGGATCTTCCCACCACCAGCGTCCGGCACGAACATCCTCACCCATCGCAACAGCGCGGGTGCATGGTGCGCAGCCTATGCTTGGATAGAACTGGTCATGCAGTGCGTTGTATGGCACTTCATGCAGCCTGATATAGGCCCACACTTCCTGTTCTGTCCAGTCAGACAGCGGGTTGAATTTTTCCAGGCCATTCGCTTCATCAAACTGGCGCAGGGGTAATTCGTTACGGGTAGCAGACTGCTGCGCGCGCATACCGGTAACCCAGGCTTTTTTACCTTTGAGTGCACGTTGCAGCGGCTCCACTTTGCGCATATGGCAGCAGGCTTTACGCAAATCAACGGACTCGTAAAATGCGTTGATGCCGTGGATGCGAACATAGTTTTCTACGGTGTCTGCAAGCGGAAAAAGTATTCTTAACCTGGTGTTGTAGGTTTTTTCGACCTTGGCGATCAGGTCGTAAGTCTCACCAGGCAAGCGCCCCGTATCCAGCGAGAAAATCTCGATCGGCAACTGCTCACGCAAAATCAGGTCAGTCAGCACCATGTCTTCCGCACCCATGCTGTTAGCGAAAGTGATTTCATGGCTGCTGCCGAATTCCGTAACAGCAGCTTTGAGCCTGTCGAGGACCTCGCCACTTTTACGCTCTACAGCGGCAACCAGCGCTTCAGTCAATGCCGGCTGAGTTACCGGATTGCTGACAGTCTGGCGTAATATTGATATTGCTTCACCGCTCATGATGGATCTCAAGTCGCGCCGCGATTGATGCGACGCCACACTGGCTGTGTAATATCGACAGCGCCCTGATAAGGCTCCGAGAAGTCCTTAAGGCTGGCTAGTGCCTCCTGGGCCGAGCGGTCAGCGCGAATCAGGAAGCTGCTGAAGCCGCAGCGTTTCAGGAAGAACAGCTGGTCGCGCAACACATCACCAAATGCGCGCAGTTCATTCTTGAAGCCATAGCGGGTCCGCATCAAGGTAGCGATAGAGAAAATACGCCCATCGGCAAACCGTTCCACATATACGGCAATGATCGGGAAAATATTCAGGTCAGGCTGGACCTCTAGCAGAGGCTCAATGAGCTCGTGCGTGGCCAGCCAGATGCCAAGCTCGCCTTGCGCCAGGCGGTCTGCCAGTTCTTCTTTGCGTGCAAGCCAGACTGACAGGGGCACCAGCACTTTGCCCTTTGCCGGGATTTTTGTGCCGGCAATCTGCTCCGGCGTGGTGGTGACTTCTCCAGTCAGTTTGAACAATACGACTTTACCCGCCTGCTTACGTACGATTTCTTCAGCGACGACGGGCAGGGTGACATAAGTCCATTCATCAGCGACTATTGCGTTACCCTGGATGAGGTTTGAATCAGGCATTCACGACCTCCTTGTGGCTGAATTTTTCTGCGTAAACATGTGCCTTGAATGGCGCAATGCCTACACGTCGTACGGTATCGATAAAACGTTCCTCTTCGGTACGTTCCTGGATGTAGACGTCTATCAGGCGCTGCACCACTCCCGGCATCTCTTCTGCCGCAAAGGATGGCCCAATGACTGCGCCCAGGCTGGCATCATTGCCTTGATTGCCACCGATGCTCACTTGATACCACTCGGAGCCGTCCTTATCCACGCCGAGAATGCCGATGTGGCCGACGCTATGATGACCGCAACCATTCATGCAACCGGAAATATTCAGTTCGATTTCACCGATATCATGCAGGTAGTCGAGGTTGTCGAATTGCTGCTGTATGGCTTCGGCAATCGGGATGCTCTTGGCATTGGCCAGTGAGCAAAAGTCGCCGCCTGGGCAGCAGATAATATCTGTCAGCAGACCGATATTCGGCGTTGCCAATCCGTGCTTGCGCGCTTTTTCCCATACGGCAAACAGGTCGCTTAATTTGACGTCCGCCAGGATCAGGTTCTGTTCATGCGAAACACGCAACTCACCGAAGCTGTATTGGTCTGCCAAGTCGGCTACGACATGCATCTGCTCTGAAGTGGCGTCCCCTGGCGCTTTGCCATGCGGTTTGAGAGACAGCGTAACGGCACGATAGCCTTGCTGTTTATGTGCATGTACGTTGCGCTTTACCCA